>JADFXK010000030.1 GCA_015233625.1 Deltaproteobacteria bacterium
TATTCTGCAAAATAGTTTTCCCGGCGAACCCAACGCTCAGGCGATCTACGGCCACGACCGGTTCAATCGGTTTTGTTATTTGGTTTTCCAACGTTTTTCAACACTCCGATGGACAAGAAAAGCCAGCAGGAACAACCCCGCCGTCAGGCCCAAAAGGACCAGGGCCGCGCCGAACCCCTGATTGAGTTCTGCGGTATTTTGATGTTCTGCGGCCAGGAAATAGATCCGAAAGGGCAGCGCCTCGAATTTGTCCCACAGGCTCCGGGGCAGGCCGGCCTGGGCCACTACGCCGGTGAGTAAAATGACCGCCGTATCTTCAGCCGCCCGACCGATGGCCAGAATCACCCCGCTCAAAATGCCTCGCCCGGCGAGGGGAAGCAGGATGCGCTGGACATTTTGCCGACGGGTCAGGCCCAGGCCGGGACCCAGTAGACGGAAATGCTCAGGAATGGCCTCCAGGGCCGATTCGGTGGTTCGGATGACATAGGGGAGAATGAGTAGCGCCAGGCACCCGGCTGCGACCAAAAGTCCCACCTGGGCCCCAGGGAACAGGGTCTGGCGCAGGGCCAAAATCAGGGTGAACCCGAACAGGCCCATGACAATGGACGGCGTGCCCGACAGCAGATCCACCATGAACCCCAGGAAGGTCTTGACGCCGCGAGAGGCGTACTCAGCCAGATACACACCTCCGGCCAGGCCGACGGGAATGGAGATGGCCGAGGCCAGGATGACCAGCGCCGCGGTTCCGAAGATGCAGGGCCAACATGCTGACCTCATGATCCTCACGGCGGTTGCTCGTCAATTCGTCCCGGCGAGCGAAGAAGACGAAGTCGTTGGCCCCATTCCATTGCTTGATAACATTGAGTCCTTCGTGTATTTCGCGGCGCATTGTTTCGCTGTGGGGTATCGGCACAGAAAGAGCGTCTTGATAGCTTTGCCAAGCTCGGAGAATGCCTTGTATGTCGGATGTTGGACATTATTCCGGGTGAAACGGCGCAAGATCGCTTCAGTCTCGGCCGTGCCGAGGCGCAAGGCGGTTTCATACTTGACCATCTGGTCATACTGCTGGCTGATCAATTTCCAATCGATTGGTTTAGTTACCAATATTTTCTTCAAAGCTTGCCACTGATCTGCACATGCGGGTTGTTCGGTAACCCATCATTCAGCTCGAACTGTCGTATCAGCTTTAGTTTGGCCAACTCGGTCTGCACGCTGGCGAGGCTTGGTCGACCTGGGTCACTGCGTAACTGAAGCAGCATTGCAGGTACCATTCCAGGCGCTTCTTTAGCCTATCGAAACTGTCAGGAGATACAACTGATATGTCAAGTTGTTGCGCTACTTGATCGACAACGCTTCGTTCGATTTCCTCCGGTGTGTTGGGAAATCGACCTTGAGCCCGGTAGAACAAAAGCAACAGGGCAAAGCTTAGCCGGTTGAACTTACTCTTGCTCATAACCAACACCTGGTCCTCCGCCGTCAAGGCCCAGTGATCTGCAATGTATGATTTGTCAGCTTTCACGTCGCAAAACTCCTAACTTTTGCAATGGGGCTATGATCGCCTAAATATCCAATGATTCTCGTCACGGGTCTTTTCGCAAAATTTATTTGCAAAAGTCCAATATTTTGCGGTATCTTTTGCGAAAAATGTGACCGGGAAGGAGCAAACATGAGAATCGGATATGCCCGAGTTTCGACCGAAGACCAGCACCTTCATCTTCAGCTTGAAGCATTGCAGAAAGCCGAATGCAGCCGTATCTTTAAAGAAAAAATATCCGGTAAGACGCGGGACCGCCTGGAGCTGGAGCGGATGCTCGATCAACTCCGGGAAGGCGATACCGTAGTGATCTGGAAATTGGACCGGCTGGCCCGATCCACGCGAGACTTGCTTGAAATCGTTGAAAAGATCAAAGAGGCCGGAGCAGGTTTTCAATCTCTTTCTGAGCCTTGGGCGGATACGACATCGCATGCCGGCAGAATGATCTTAACCGTCTTTGCGGGTATCGCTGAATTCGAGCGAGAACTGATCCGGGAACGAACGAGAGCGGGGCGGGAAGTTGCCAAGGGACGGGGGGTGCGATTCGGACGGCCTCGGAAGCTAAACGAGGAGCAAAAAGCTTTGACTGGACGGCTGCTTCAGGAAGGCAAATCGGTCAAACAGGTGGCACAGACTTTTGGGGTGCATGTCTCGACCGTCTATCGAGCTGAAACAAATTAGCCTTATCAAAATTATAAACATTATTCCCAGGTTATGACCCAAATGGCCCCTGGTGACACGACTGTTGGGTCTACCCCTGAAAGGGCTAACCTAGGGCGCCCCGTTGGGGCTTACGAGGAATTGTCTATTCTAAAGAAATTAGTGGGATTGTCCGCCCCCTACGTCAATGACATCAACCCGAAACACGTAACCCGCAACCCGTAACCCGTGAGTAACCAGAATGAAAAAGCGGATAGCAAACACGTTTCTTTTCCAGTGGGGGATGTTGGGGCTGGCCTTGCTGGTCCTAGGCCTGATCATGGCCTACAATCTCTATAAAAGCCGGGTCGAGGTGGAAGCCCAGGAGCGCCAACGGTTGTTGACCCAGGCCCGGGTGGTCGCCGAGAACCTCAGTCTCCAGCTCGAGGCCACCGATCAGACCCTGAAAACCATCCGTGATGACCTGGCCGGGCTGCTGGCGGACCAGAAATTCCCTCCAGAGGTGAATCACCAGCTCAAAATACTGGATAAGGCCATTCCGGGTATCCGCACGTTTCTGGTCACTGACCAGGAGGGATTTATTCGGCTGTCCAATCACGACGCGCTGCTCGGGCTAGACGTCATCCCGCGCGACTATTTTCAGTGGTGGCGCCGGAATCCGAAGGCCACCGGGCTGTTTCTGTCAATCCCTCATAAAACCCGCTTAAGTGCCTGGGTCATGGTCTTGAGCCGGGTGATTTCGGATAAGAACGGCCGATTCTCCGGCGTGGTCGCCGCGGCCCTGGATCCGGAATACTTCGAGACCTTGCTGGGTTCCGTGAATTATGCTCCGGACATGCGGACATCCATTGCCCACGGAGAAGGGCTGTTGTTCATGGCGATCCCGGACCGGGCCGGGTTGGCCGGCAAGGATCTGGCCCAACCGGGTTCGTTCTTTACCCGTCATCGGGCCAGTGGAAAGGCGGCCGAAGTATTTACCGGTACCGTTTTCGCCACCGGTGAAAAGCGCATGATAGCTATGCGGACCATTAAGCCCAAGGACCTGCCCCTGAACAAACCGCTGTATCTGGCGGTGGGGCGGGACCTGGCCGCGATTACCGAAGGTTGGCGTAATGATGCCCAGGTCCAGAGCGGGATATTTGCCGTCATTGCCTTGGCCTCCATCCTGACCCTGGTGTTTTTCCAGCGGCGGCAACGGATCAGTTACCGGCAAATCGAATTGGCCGACGCCCGGCTTCGGGAAAGCGCCGAACGTCTCCGGTTAGCCACCGAGGCCGCGGGACTGGGCATCTGGGAGTACGATCTGGCCTCGGGCCGGTTGACCTGGGACGCATCCATGTTTGATCTTTACGGCATCGACCCGGAGACGTTTTCCGCGACCTACGACGCCTGGCGGAACAGTGTGCTGCCGGAGGATTTGGTCCAGGCAGAGAGGGCATTTAGCCAGGCCGTCGCAGGTGTGAACAACTTCGATACTGAATTCCGCATCCGCCGCGGAGACGGGGAGGTCCGCACGGTTCGAAGCATCGCTCAGATCCGCCTGGATGACGTCGGACAGCCGGTCCGCATGGTGGGCACGAACGAAGATATCACCGAGCGCAACTTACTTGAAAACAAAATAAAACAAGAATCAGCCCGGTTTCAAACGCTGCTCAAGATCGCCAGCGACGGCGTCCATATTCTGGATGAAGAGGGCAATCTTCGGGAGTTTAGTGAATCTTTTCTGAACATGCTGGGATATTCTGCGGCCGAAGCGGCCAGACTTAATGTGGCGGATTGGGATATTCTATTCTCACCAGAAGGGTTGACGGCAAAAGTTCATGACGTGCTTAGGAGTCCGGATATTTTCGAGACAAAACACCGACGCCGAGACGGCACGGTGATCGATGTGGAAATTAACGCCAGGGGCATCGAACTGGACGGAAAAGACTATCTCTACGCCTCGTCGCGTGACATCACCGAGCGGAAGCGGATGGAGGAAAGGCTGGCGGATCTCCTGGACCTCAACAGCAAGATTATATCGAATTCCACCCAGGGCATCCTGGCCTATCACGCTTCCGGTCCTTGCATCCTGGCCAATGAGGCGGCCGCGGCCATCATCGGCGGCACCATTCCTGAGTTGAAGGCGCAAAACTTCTATCAGATCCCATCATGGCGGGAATCCGGTATGTATGACCTGGCCGGCCTGGCCCTGAAGACAAATGAAAGCCGGAAAAGTGAATTGCATGTTACGTCCAGCTTCGGCCGGGAGGTCTGGTTGAATTGTGATCTGGTGCCTTTCAGCAGCGGAAATGAACCCCATTTGCTTATTATCGCCAGCGACATCAGTGCCTTCCGGCGTTCCGAGGAACTCCTGAGAAAAGCCAAAGATGAGGCCGACCAGGCCAACCGGGCCAAGAGCGAATTTTTGGCCAACATGAGCCATGAAATCCGGACACCGATGAACGCCATCATCGGCCTGACGCATCTGATGCGGAATACGGACCTGTCCTCAAAGCAGAGCGACTATCTGGATAAGATGCGCATTTCCTCCAACGCCCTCTTGGGCATACTAAACGATATCCTGGACTACTCCAAAATCGAGGCGGGTTGGCTCAGCCTGGAGGAGGCGGACTTTTGTCTAAACGACGTATTAATGAACATCACCGACCTGTTTTCGGTCATGATCGATGAGAAAAAGCTGGAGCTCCTTTTTGAAGTGGCTCCGGATCTGCCGGAGTGTTTCCGGGGTGATCCGTTACGTTTTAGCCAGATCCTGAACAATCTGGTGGGCAATGCCGTGAAGTTTACCCATCAGGGGGAGATTCACATCAAGGTAGAAGCTGCGGCCAGGACGAACGGCCACATCCTGCTGGCCGTTTCAGTGCGCGACACCGGTATCGGAATTGCGGAGGAATATCGAGAGAAGCTCTTCGAGTCCTTCAGCCAGGCAGATGGCTCCACCACCCGGAAATACGGGGGGACCGGGTTGGGACTGACCATCAGCAAGACGCTGGTGGAGCTTATGGGCGGCGAGATCAAGGTTGAAAGCGTGCTCGGCGGGGGTAGTACGTTTTGCTTTACGGCTCGTCTAAAGACCATACCTGAAGGTCAGGTACGGCGCGATCCGAGGCGTCTCCGGAGGATGAAAACGCTGGTCGCGGACGATCATAAAACCTCTCGGAAGATATTGCAGCATATTCTGGCGGCCTGGTCTTTTGACGTGGTCACGGTGGACTCCGGAGAAGAGGCCCTGCTGGCGATCAGCCGGGCGGCCAGTGAGCAGCGGCCGTTTGAGCTTTTGTTGCTGGACTGGAAGATGCCGGGCCTGGACGGATTGGAAACGGCGCGACGGCTGGAGGTCGAGGTTGGACGGGGCCGGTTGCCGCGACCGCCGGTGATCATTATGGTCACCGCCTTTGGACGGGAACATCTTCTTGCGGCCGCGGGGAAGACGCCTCTTGATGCCGTATTGAATAAGCCGATAACGCCTCCCGGGGTATTCGACGCCATTATGCGCATCCAGCGTCGGGCGACGCCATACCGGCCGTTCAGATCGGGCGACGACCACCGATTTTTGCCTTACAGAGCCGAATCGATCCAAGGGATGCGGCTGTTGTTGGCGGAGGATAACCGAATCAACCAGCAGGTGGCCCGGGAGCTATTGGAGAACATTGGATTTATGGTGGATATCGCCGTAAACGGCCGTGAGGCGGTGGATCTGGCGATTAGAAAAAACTATGACGCGGTGCTCATGGACATTCAAATGCCGGAGGTGGATGGTTTTGAAGCCACTCGAAGAATCCGGGCGACCGGGACTAAAGAAGACCTGCCCATAATCGCCATGACGGCCGCGGCCACGGTTCAAGATAAGGAAAAATGCCTGAAAGCCGGAATGAACGACCACGTTTCCAAGCCGATAGAGCCGGAGAAACTGGTGGCCACTCTGCTCAAATGGATAGAACCCGGTAAGTCGGCGGGAATATCTTTAGTTGCCTCCAGCGAAGCAGGAGCCGAAAGAACGGAATCGTCCTTTGAGGTGGCGGGGTTTGACCTGAAGCGAGCCGTGGCTCGGATGGGGGGCAATTGGGACGCGCTGCGACGGGCATTGCGGGCTCTGGCCGAGGAGTCTAAACACGCCGTTGAGAAATTGAACCATCTGATGGACACGAAAAATTATCCCGAGCTGGTCGGGCTGGCCCATAGCATTAAAGGGGCGGCCGGAAACCTGGGGGCGGAGGCGCTATACCAGGTGGCCGGACAGTTTGAGGCGGAGGCCAAACAGGGCAGGGCGACCCGGCGGGAGGACTTTGAAGAGGCCTTGACCGAGATTATCCAGGCCATTGGGACGTCCTGTAATCAACCCGAAGCGGAAAACACCGGGGTGGATAATTTTGACCTCGGCTGCGTCGAAAGAGATATTAACAACCTGGTATCCCATTTAAAGAAGCATCTGGTGGTGCCGCCGGAGCTGATGACGGATCTGCACGCCCGGCTCAAATGTAGACTGGCCGAATCGGCGGATAGACTGGTCAGGCAGGTGGACAATTTTGATTATCCCGGAGCATTGACCACCGTAACGGCCATTGCCGCCGCCCTTAACCTTAATTTGGCTGGGTGTGGATACGATAGTGAGTTTAATCCGGGGCAAACATAACTTTTTTGATTGACATGACAGATATAACCTGGCAAAATAGAAGGTTGGTCGGCCGAAGCTGGTCCGGCAGAAGGATCACCTGGAGAAACGGCCTGGCGCAGACTCTGTTTCATCTCCCCAAATGTTGCATCCGATGTTGTTCCCGTTACCTCGCCTGTGTCGAGCTTTTTGGCTTTAACTCTTTGAACTCTTAACAAGCAGGAATATGAACCAGACTAAAGGAATTATCCTGGCCGGTGGTTCCGGGACCAGGCTTCACCCATTGACCAAGACGGTGAGCAAGCAGCTTCTGCCTGTTTACGATAAGCCGATGATTTATTATCCGCTGTCTGTCTTGATGCTGGCCGGGATAAGAGAAATCTTGATTATCTCCACGCCGTATGACTTGCCCCGGTTTCAAGATTTACTTGGAAGTGGGGAACAGTGGGGAATTGCCCTTAGCTACGCGGAGCAACCGCGGCCGGAAGGTTTGGCCCAGGCCTTTATTATTGGCCGGGAATTTATCGGTTCAAACCGGGTTTGTTTGATTTTGGGCGATAATATCTTTTTCGGCCCAGGTTTTAGCGCCCTGGTCCAGCGCGCCTGCGCCATCACCACCGGCGGCGTTATTTTCGGATACCGGGTTAATGATCCGGAGCGCTACGGGGTGGTGGAGTTCGACGCCGAAGGCCGGGCCATCAGTATCGAAGAAAAGCCGATGCACCCAAAATCTTGTTATGCCGTGCCCGGTCTTTATTTTTATGATAACCAGGTGGTGTCCATCGCCGCCGGAATTAAGCCGTCGCCGCGGGGTGAGTTGGAAATTACCGAGGTGAACAATGTTTATCTACGACAAGGCCGACTCCGGGTGGAGCTGCTGGGACGGGGTTTTGCCTGGCTGGATACGGGGACATATGAGTCGTTGCTTGATGCGGCCAACTTCATCGGGACGATTGAAAAGCGGCAAGGGCTGAAAGTGGCTTGCCCGGAAGAAATCGCCTACCGGATGAAATATATCGATACAGATCAATTGCGCAGTTTGGCCGAGCCGCTTAAAAGGAGTGGTTATGGTGACTATTTGTTAAGTCTAATAAACTAATTTCAGCGTGGTCTCATCCCTGGCCACCGGGCGTCCCCCCCGGGGTCGGATCCAACCGATTAAAATCAGAAAACTAAACCGGTTCGCCATATTATTCGGGGTTAATTTTGTCTTGACAGGGTGGTACCCCAGGCGCATTATACGCCATTCTTGTCATGAACGTTATTATTGGTTACATCGCCGGAATCAGTTTATATAGTTGCGTCAGGAGTAGGAAAATCTGATTAGCCTGCCCAATTTTACCCAAAGCCCAAGATGTGACAAAGTAGAAGTAAGGGAGAACGATCTGGTGATCAAGCAGGAAACCAATTATTATTTCTTGTTATGTCCAGTACTGATGGCGTTGATCATCTTGTCACCGGCATTGAATATCGGGTACTATTCTGACGATGCCAGTCATTCCACCCTGCTTGGGACGCTGCAACTTCAGCATACGACGTTGAGTGGTTTTATGTACCAATACATTAAAGGCTGGATAGCAACCTCCGGACGAATTTTTCCGCTAGGTGCGATCATATTTGCACTGTTTTATTACATCCAGAAAGTGATTATTTATAAGGCGTTGATTATCGCCATGGTCGTCCTTGACCTCGTTGTATTCTACTACTTTGTAAAAATACTAACCAAATCAGTACGCGTAGCCTGTCTATCGCTGTTAATTGTGCCTTTTTTTTTCCAGCTTCGGGTATATCATGATCCTATAATGGCTTTCCATCTGTTATATCAACTTATCTTAGCCTATACCTTCGGGTCATTGATTTTTTTGATATGGTATTTGGAAAGAAAAAAGAAATCTCTTTTGTGGCTAAGCTGGGCGGCCTATTGTTGTGCGGTCTTAACCTATGAGATATCGTATCCTTTGTGTTTGTTACATGTCGCCATCATCATGTGGAACCGGCGCAACCTGATCTTAAGTCGTCGGCTGTTGGTTAGCCTGGGCTTTGTCGTCATCCCCGTCTTGGTTATCATTCCCCAACTCCTGGTGCGACACGTATTGCATTCGAACGGAGTCTATGAGGGTATTCAGCCTAGTTTTGCGTTCGGCCCGATTATAATCACCACTTTAAAGCAAGCGATGGGGGCCTTCCCCCTGAGCTATTTCATCTTTGCGGGCCGAGGTATGGAACTCAACGGAGGGGAAGGGATGGTACTCGCCCTTCTGTTGATCGTGGGTTGCTTCATTATGTTTAAAGCATTAGTGATAAACCATGGCCCGGCCAATCAAAATACCCCGGCGATCACGGCGGAAGATAAATCGGCGACAGCAATGCTGGTGTTGATTATCGGGATCATCCTGTGGTTATGCCCCGCGGCGATGATCTCCCTATCTTTCAAATACCAACGCGAGGTTATGTGGGGTGTTCCTTATCTACCAGTCTATATATCATATTTCGGGGTAGCGCTCCTCCTGGCCGGAGCGATCCACCTGGTTCTAACTCGGGCCGGGAAAGTTCTCACTCTTATTATTTTTCTGTTTCTTTCCACGCTCTTTTCGCTCATTGGCGTAATAACCTACTTTTCAAACGCCAAAGTCGAGCGCGCCATCAATCAGGTCTGGCTCCACCCTCGGAATACGGAGGAACAAGCCATTCGGCACGGCCTGCTATCCCTAAAAGCGACCGAAGGCGAATACCTGTTAACCGGGACCAAATATCCGTGGGATAATCAAGCATTTTACTTGATGAATTCCGGGCACTTATTTAATAAAATCAACTCCATTGACAAAATTTCGGAAAATGACTTTCCTGGCGACATAAAGAAAGACGGGGCAAACACATTATCCACGCATGTCACTTATGATGCCAGCCAAAGCAAAATTGATTACTTAACCTACAATCAGATAGCGGTGGATCAGGGGTATGCGATATTTGGGCATATAGAAAAAATGCAAGTCATGCCCGACTTGGCCGAGCCGGGTTTTCTTAAGCTTTATTCCGCCTTGCTGAGCCGGGTTAAGGTATTTGTATCCCTGCCCGCGGATCTATCAACGGGCTCCACCATCTCCTTTTCCGGCCTGCTGTGTGATAAAAAGAATATCAAAGCCCCGGCCTTGTTTAATCTCACGGAAAATGAATTGACCGTATTAGGTTCCGGACCTACCTGGCGGCTCTACCAGGTCGACCTGGGCGACAACTATGTCGACTTGTCTTCAATGAAGATTTCCTTTGGACCGATTAACCAACCGGCCGCGCGTAAATTCATATTTTTAAAAAGCCCCGCTGAGAGTAAATTGAATATGACTAAAGATGATTTGTTTTATCTGGGAGTTAAAACGAATGGAACCGAATCCCGCCCGTCCATTATCCCGACCGCGCCCATCACTCTACCAGAAAAGTTTACCATTGAATTACTTGTGACCCCATTGGCCACGCAAAAGTCTTACGCCTGTATCTTGAGTAATCATCCGGGAACAAAAGCCTTTCAAGGTTTCGCGATTCAAGCCATGGACACCAAAGCCGACACCTATCTTTTTAGCTGGGGTGATGGCAAGGAATGGGTTCCGCCGGTTACCTTTAACCTGACCTGCAACCGGCAGAATTACGTCGTGATCACCTTTGAAAACGGACTGGTGGAAGTGTTTGTCGATGGACGAAAGGTAGCTGGCGCAAGTACGAACCAAACGTTGGCCCAAAGCGATATGCGGCTCACTGTCGGCGATTGGGAATTTATGACTCGGCCCTTTAATGGTTTTATCGAAGAAGTGAGAATCACCGGTGGGATTATCAGCTCCGAGCAGATCTTGAATAAATTTATAATTATATCATCAAGTTATACAAAGGAGTCAAAATGACCAATTTTAAGGCTTCGGGTCGTCCGCCTAACCATTCCAGGACGCGATGAGGTTTGTTCCGGTGAAATTACGACAGTCCCAAAACCACCAAAAAACGTTCATCTATCTGGGTAACGGGCCTGATAATTTTTGATTGACGCTTTAATAATTTTATATATAATAGTTTTTCTTTCCGCCAATTGGCTTTGGCCGGAAAACGCTGCCGGCTCTCGGCAGATTGTCCCACCGCATCGAACGGTTAAAGATTTGTTTCGCGTTTCCTCAAATCTACGGCTGTTCCAGGATACCACGTTCCTCGAGTTGATTGCGTTTAATCATCAAACAAAGGAAAATGACTATGAAAAAAATTTGGACAATTTCGGTAATCATGACAGGCCTATTGTTAATTGTCATTAGCAGCATCGGTTATGCACAATCCGGCAAAAAGGCCGGCGGCGCATTCCTGTTAAACGATAAAAATTCCCTTGTCCATGTTCAGTTTGAAGCCCCCTTTAAGCAAGATACTAAGGTCGTCGAATTGAAGCCGGTTCAACTTTCCGACACGTTTACGATTGAAGCGGTTGTCAAGCCGGCTAAGACGCAGAGCCCCTATGCCGGGATACTCGGAAACCATCATGCAGAAGGCGGATTCGTCATTCAGCAACGGGATACGGAAGCCAACACCTTCTATTACGGCTATCATGATGGGACCAATTTACAGGAATCAGTGCAAGTTAAGCTGCAAGCCGATAAATGGAATTATCTGGTGATCAGCCAAAACAAAACTAAAGTGACCGCTTATGTTAATGGAAAACAGGTTGCCTCCGGCCCCGTGACCGGCACCTTTAAGAATTCTGCTCTTCCCCTGATCGTTGGCAACTGGATAAATGGAGATAGACCCTTTACCGGCACCATCCGGGAAGTCAAAATCTCAAACGGCAACTTAACCGACAAACTGATCAAAGCTTCCTATGACGCCATCCTTAAGAAAAAGTTAAAGTAGCACCATCAGGGTTACATCAGTGCATAGCTCCGAGACATTTTTCCATTTCATCCATGTCCCGGCGCTGTGCGCTTTTTTATTTAACGCCAAAGGATTCTTATGAAAGCGGTTATCTTAGCCGGAGGATTAGGCACCCGAATTTCCGAGGAAACCCATCTGCGGCCCAAGCCCATGGTGGAGATTGGAGGCAAGCCCATTTTGTGGCATGTCATGAAAATCTACTCGGCTCACGGGATCAACGAATTTATCATCTGCCTGGGCTATAAGGGCTACATCATTAAGGAATACTTCGCCAACTACTTTCTCCATATGTCGGATGTGACCTTCGACATGCAGAAGAATTGGATGAAGGTCCATAATAACTCCTGCGAGCCTTGGCGGGTCACCCTGATCGATACGGGAATGAACACCATGACCGGCGGACGGTTAAGGCGGGTCAGGGAATATCTCGATGATGAAGACTTCTGTTTTACTTACGGCGACGGGGTAAGTAACGTCAACATTGCCGAATTGGTTGCTTTTCACAAAAGTCACGGGAAACTGGCCACGTTGACGGCCATCCAGCCACCTGGGAGATACGGATCCCTGGATATGGATGACCTGGTGATAAGAAATTTTCAAGAAAAGCCTAAAGGCGATGGCGGCTGGATCAATGGTGGTTTTTTCATCCTTTCCCCCAAGGTGATCGAATATATCTCCGCTGATGATTCGATCTGGGAAAGACAACCGCTCGAGCAACTGGCCGCCCAAGGTCAACTTTGCGCCTATAAACACGACGGCTTCTGGAAGGCAATGGATACCTTACGGGACAAAACGACCCTCGAAGAACTTTGGGAATCCGGTCAAGCCCCCTGGAAGGTGTGGGATTGTATCGCATGATTTTTAAAGATATTTATCGCGGGAAACGGGTCCTCATCACCGGCCATACAGGATTTAAAGGCGCCTGGTTGAGCTTATGGCTTAAGTTGCTGGGTGCTGACGTTGTCGGTTACTCTCTCGCCCCGCCCAGCCAGCCCAACCTCTTTGAGGCCGTTCGCCTGGCCGACGACGTGACCCATCTTTATGGAGATATTCGGGACCGGGACAATTTGCACCGGGTCATGACCGAATACCAGCCGGAAATAATCTTTCATTTGGCTGCCCAGCCATTGGTTAGACTCTCCTACGACGATCCCCACCTGACTTATGAAACCAATGTCATGGGGACGGTAAATGTCTTTGAGGCCGTCCGGCGGACACCCGGCGTCCGGGTGGTGGTTAGCGTGACCAGCGATAAGTGTTACGAAAACCGGGAATGGGCCTGGGGCTATCGGGAAAATGACCCCATGGGCGGCTATGATCCTTATAGCTCCAGTAAGGGGTGTGCCGAGCTGATTACGGCCGCATATCAGCGATCGTTTTTTTCTCAGAGCCAGCCAGGACGCCCATATCCGGTCGCTCTGGCGTCGGTCCGGGCCGGAAACGTCATTGGCGGCGGTGACTGGGGTAAGGACCGGTTGCTTCCAGATTGTATCCGGGCCTTGAGCGCGGATCAGGAAATCGTCATTCGCTACCCTAACGCCATCCGGCCCTGGCAGCATGTCTTGACGCCGTTAAGCGGATATTTAATGTTGGGAGCGAATCTATGGGAGCATGGCCCCAAATTTGTCGGCGGGTGGAATTTTGGACCTGTGGCCGGTGAGATGGTCACGGTGGATGAGATCGTCAAGACCACTCTCGCCCTTTGGGGCAAAGGGAACTACCGGCTGGACCACCAGACCAACCCTCATGAAGCCCATTGGCTCAAGCTTGATTGCAGTAAAGCCCTGGTGGAATTGGGTTGGCGACCACAATATTCGGTTTTACAAGCGTTAGAAAAAAGCATTTTATGGTATAAACTGTTTTATCAGCATGTTGACCCGGCAGAGCTGAAAGACTATACTATTAGCCAAATAAAAGAATATGAACAGGTATTGCCCCGCCGCGCGGGATGACCGTTGAATTAAAGGACATCATAATCGCCTGTGATCTTCTTTAAATGGTAAATTCCGAAAGAGCCCCAACGGGGCGAACTAGGTTAGCCCAGCGGCAACGCCCTGGGAAAGGATGATTTTGTGCTGGAACTTGGTGATATTGTTCGGCTGACGTTCTCCGCCCCGGCGGCTGGTCCGGCCCCGCTGGGGTTAGTTATTCATGTTGACCCGGACCACCCCGAAACGGATGTCGTTGTGGCCGACCTGATCGAGGCCAAAGACGCCGCGCCGACCCATCCCTGGCATTTGCCCGTATCCGCCGATTCCTGCGCCGAAGGGTCACTGGATCTGTCTAACGGCGTGATCGATCTGGGCCGGACCAGGCCCGTGGCCGCGGCCGGTTGCGTTCGGGTGGCCAGGTTAACCAAAGACGCCATGGACGCCTGTCTCCGGGCTCTGGTCAAGCTGGCCGGCCTGTCCCATTATCACCTGGTCCATGCTCCCCGGCAGTCCGGATTCATTTCCGGCCAAACTCCGGTGCCCGTGTCCGGCCGGGTTTATGGGGCCGCGGAAATAGCCCATCTCCTGGACGCCTCGTTGGATTTTTGGCTGACCACCGGACGCTTTAATGATGCCTTTGAGTCACGGTTGGCTTCATTTCTGGGCCTGCGGCACGTACTCACCACCAATTCCGGTTCTTCGGCCAATCTCCTGGCCTTTTCCGCCCTGACTTCGCCCAAATTAGGCTCTCGGCAGCTTAAACCAGGCGATGAAGTGATTACCGTGGCCTCAGCCTTTCCCACCACGGTCAATCCCATCATCCAGCATGGTCTCATCCCGGTCTTTGTGGACGTGGATATTCCCACGTACAACATCAAATCCGACCTGATCGAACAAGCGGTGTCGCCTAAAACCAGGGCGATCATGTTGGCCCATACCCTGGGCAATCCCTTTGACCTGAATGAGGTGCTGCGGCTCGCCGCCAAATATGATCTCTGGGTGATCGAGGATTGCTGTGACGCCCTGGGCGCCCAATATGTCCTGGACCCGGCTGTGCCCCGACCGTCTGGCCTGATCGACGCCACATGCGGGACCTTTGGCCATCTGGCCGCGTACTCCTTTTATCCGGCCCACCATATCACCATGGGCGAGGGTGGGGCGGTCGCCACTAATATCGGTGAGTTAAAACGGATTGTGGAATCGATTCGGGATTGGGGCCGGGATTGCTGGTGTCCCACCGGGCATGACAACACCTGTCGCCGCCGATTCGGCTGGAAGCTAGGCGAATTGCCCGAAGGCTATGATCACAAATACATCTATTCCCATGTGGGCTATAATCTTAAAATAACCGATATGCAGGCGGCAGTGGGCCTGGCCCAGATGGACCGGTTGCCCGAATTCATCAACCTCCGGCAACGCAACTTCGATCTGCTGACTCAAGGATTGCAGCCATTTGAGGACGTCTTGATCTTGCCCCAAGCTACTCCCCACAGTCGGCCCTCCTGGTTCGGCTACCCCGTCACCCTCCGAGCCGAGGTGACCCGCAGCCGGGAAGACCTGATGCGCGCCTTAAACGAACATAAGATCGGGACGCGGTTATTGTTTGGGGGCAACCTCGTTCGCCAGCCATATTTTCAAGGTTTGGCTTATCGGCTGGCCGGCGAATTAAAGAATACAGACATGATTATGAACCGGACTTTTTGGCTGGGCGTTTACCCAGGGCTGACTCCGCAGCACATCGACTATATCGTCGGTTGTGTAAAGAATTGGTTGCGGGATCCGTCTTAAGTTACTTGTTACTCGTTACTTGTTGCTTGTTGCCTTCACCGAATAACGAGTACCCAGTAAACCAATGGCATTGGCTTAAGGGTGCTGCTCGCATTGAAACCATATCCTCAGGGTGGCGCTCACAATATCTTAATTTCCTGAAGTCGATGACACTGACTCTTAACCCGCAACGCGCAACCCGTAACCCGCAACACGCAACTGAGACAGGGGCTTTAGCACATGAAAATGAGGGTCGCAGATTATTTGACGGACGCGTTATACCGCGCCGGAGGTGAAACGGTCTTTTTGATCACCGGCGGCATGATCATGTATTTGACCGATGCCCTATTGCAGCATAAAGACCAAAAATACATTTGTTGTCATCATGAACAGGCTGCAGTGATGGCCGCCGAAGCCTATGGTCGGTATACCGGCAGGTTGGGTGTGGCTTATGTCACCGCGGGACCGGCCGCCCTGAACACCTTAAACGGCGTGGTCGGCGCCCTGGTGGATTCGTCCCCGTGTATTATTGTCTCTGGGCAATCTAAATACTCCCAAGCCACAATTACCGGTGTCCGCCAATTTGCTTTACAAGGCTTCAACACCCTGCCCCTGTTTAGCCAGGTGACCAAGTATGCAGTGATGCTGGGTGACATCAAGACGGTCAAATATGAGGTTGAAAAGTGTATTTACATGGCCCAAAGCGGCCGTGTCGGACCGGTCTGGATTGAATGTCCTATCGATGTTCAGGGGACTGTTTTCGACCCCGATGACTACGCCGGGTTTACCCCGCCGTCCGAAAACGAGGCGCCCAAGGTGTCCGACGCCCAGCTCGACGAGATCATCGACCTGATCATGGCCGGCCGGCGGCCCTGTATCTTGGCCGGGGCAGGCATCCGGGCGGGGCATGCGGTTTCAGAATGGCATCAAGTCATTGACCGGCTTCAGATCCCGGTCCTGGTTTCCCGGATGGGGATGGACATCATTGACCATGATCACCCCCTGCTGGTCGGGCGACCCGGGACCTATGGCGATCGGGCGGCTAATTTCACCGTTCAGAATTGCGATGTGTTGGTGGTCATCGGCTGCCGGCTGGGGATTGGTTTGGTCGGCTACGGGTATCCCGATTTTGCCGCCCGGGCTAAAAAAATCATGATCGATATCGATCCCCAGGAACTAAATAAGCCGTCCGTGGTGCCCGACCTTAAAATTCATGCCGACGCCAAACAATTTTTGACCGCGTTCCTGGACCGGTTGGGCCAAAGACAGCATCATAATCCGACCTGGATTGATCAGACCCAGGCCTGGAAACAAAAGTATCCGGTTAATCTGCCGGAATACGCCCAAACGACGGACGGCATAAATTCCTATCACTTTATGACCAAATTTACCGAAAAACTGCCGGCCGACGCCCTGGTCCTGGTCGATACGGGATCATGCTTTCATGTCCACGCCCAGGCGACCAAAGTCAAGTTCGGGCAACGGCATATCATCACGGGCGGTTTATCCACCATGGGCTATAGTCCGGCTGCCGCCGGGGTCGCGGCCGCGTCCGACCGACCGGTGTATTGTATTACCGGAGACGGGTCATTTCAATTTAACCTGCAGGAATTACAAACTATTGTACATAACAAACTGAAAATTAAGATCATCATGCTCAGCAATAACGGTTACCTGTTGATCCGATTGACCCAGAACAATTTCCTGGGCGGCCGCCATATCGGGACGCACAAAGAGACCGGTGTCAGTTTTCCCGACATGTCCCGGATCAGCCAGGCCTATGGCCTAGATTATATGCAGATATCGTCTGTCGATGAATTGGACGACAAATTGGAGGAGTTAATCGCCCTGGATCACGCGGTTATTTGTGAGGTGATGACCCCGCCCGACCAACTTCTCCAACCCCGAGTCGCCTCAAAAATCTTGGATACCGGGACAATTGTGTCTATGCCCTATGATCATATGTTCCCCTTCTTATCAGACGAGGAATATAAAGCTAATCAACTTTTCGATAAAACGTAAGTGACTTCAACTATGTCTGATCAAACATGCAACCAAGCGGCTAAACTCCGGGTGGTTATCCTGGGCAGCGGCAACATCGGCACCGACCTGTTGATGAAGACCAGGCGCTCACCTGTCTTGGAGTGCGTCCTTTTCGCCGGGCGTAATTTATCTTCCCCCGGCATGACTAAGGCCAGTAGTCTGGGCGTGCGGATTTCCGACCGGGGAATAGACGCCGTGTTAGACGAAGCCGCCGGGTGGGACCTGATGTTCGACGCCACTTCGGCCATTGATCATGTGCACCATTGGTCTTTGTTGGAAAAGTTGGGTAAAATGGTCATCGACATGACCCCGTCCCGGGTGGGGGCCATCTGTATCCCGGCCATAAATCTGGCCGATTGCCTCAACCAGCCCAATGTCAACATGATCACCTGCGGGGGCCAGGCCTCCATGCCGCTGGCTTACCTGATCGGGCAAACCCATCCGCAGGTCGATTACGTTGAGGTCGTCTCCAGTATCGCCTCTAGAAGCGCCGGTCCGGCCACGCGCTTAAATCTGGACGAATATGTTGATACGACCTCGGGGGCCCTGGCCTATTTTTCCGGATGCCCCAAAACCAAAGCCATTCTTATCTTGAATCCGGCCAATCCTTGCATTAATATGCAAACCACCGTTTTCGCCAAAGTGAAACAGCCCAATCTGGACGCGCTTAAGCCGCTGGTGGCGGCCATGGTGACCAAGATACAGGGTTATGTTCCGGGCTACCAACTGCTCGTGCCCCCCACTTTTGAAAACGGCCGGATTGTGATTATGGTCAAGGTAGAAGGCTTAGGCGATTACTTGCCCCGCTATGCCGGGAACCTCGATATTATTAATTGCGCCGCCATCGCCGCCGCGGAAGAATACGCCAAAAAAAAGCTGGCCCCAGCAGGACCGGCCCCGGACGAGAATTGTGCGGCCGACGGCGACTACTCCTCGACACATAACACATAACACAAACCCGCAGCGAGCAACCAGTCCGATATGAACAAGATTATTATTAGTGATCCGACCTTGCGCGACGGTAATCATGCCGTGAAACATGCCTTGACGGCTCGGCAGGTGGCCGCTTATGCCGCCGCGGCCGATGCGGCTCGGGTGCCGATCGTGGAGGTCGGTCATGGCAATGGTATTGGGGCGTCTTCGCTTCAGGTGGGTGAAAGCCTGCTGGAAGATGCTGAGATGCTGGAGGTGGCCAGAAAAAATTTGGTCCATTCCAAACTTGGCGTTCACGTCATGCCGGGATTCGCCACGATCAATAAAGACATCAAGCGGGCCATCGCCCTGGGTGTCGATGTTTTTCGGGTGGGTTGCCACTGTACGGAGGCGGACCTGACCCAGCGGCACATCAGCTATATCCGGAACCAGGCCAAGGAAGTCTACGGCGCTCTGATGATGACCCATATGGCGTCTAAGGAGGTGCTGGCCGAAGAAGCTTATAAGATGCAATCTTACGGCGCGGACGGGGTAGTCTTATATGATTCCGCCGGTTCGTCCTTACCCTCCGAGGTGACCGAAAAGGTCGGGGAATTGGTGAAGACGTTAAATATTCAAGTCGGTTATCACGCTCATAACAACCTGGGCCTGGCCATTGCCAATTCTATTGCCGCAGTCCAGGCCGGGGCGACCATCCTCGACGGGACGGCCCGAGGGTTCGGGGGGGGGGCGGGCAACACGCAATTGGAGGTGCTGGTGGCGGTGCTGGAAAAAATGGGGTATGCCACCGACATAGATTTCTATAAGCTCTTGGACGCCAGTGACCTGGCCGAAAAAGAGTTGCTTAAGGAGATCCCCAGCAGTAAATCGGAGAGCGTGGTCAGTGCCTTAGCCGGGGTGTTTTCCGGTTTTTCTAAACATGTCACCAGAGTGGCTCAACAATTCGAGGTCGATCCGCGGGACGTATTTTTTGAACTCGGCCGTCGCAAGGTCGTCGCCGGTCAAGAGGATTTGATTATCGAGGTGGCCCTGGACCTGGCCGCCCGCCGCCGGGGGAAAACATGAACAAAGAACCGCGAGATTTTATCCGGGAAGATTTACGCGCATCTCAGGCCGGAGATATCTCTTTTTTGGACGAGCTTAGGGGCGGCCGAATTTTGATCACGGGTGGCTCGGGCTTTGTGGGCTCCTGGCTGGCCGAACTGCTGACTTTCTTAAATGACGAGTTTAATTTTGGAATTCAGCTTAATCTGTTGTCTCGGCAGGCCTATAAGCTTAAAGAGCGTCTCCCGCACCTGGCCAGCCGACCGGATGTCACCCTAATCGATAAAGATGTCCGCAGCGTCATCAATATTCCGGAGGAAATCCAATGGATTATTCATGCCGCAGGGACGCCGGACAATCGCGTCCACGCCTCCGACCCGCTAAAAACCATGCAGGTCATCGCTCAGGGGGCCAATGCCGTCTTAGAAGCCGCCACCCGCAGCTCGGCCATCGTGAAAATTTTGCACATCAGCTCCGGCCTGATCTATGGGTCGCAGCCGTGGACGCTGGAGGCCATGCCGG
>JADFXK010000310.1 GCA_015233625.1 Deltaproteobacteria bacterium
AGTTGACTTTGAGAGCGGCATATCTGGAAGATCATCACCTGCCCTACGAGAAGGAAGCGGCCATGGCTAAAATGTTTGCGGGAGACGCGGCCATGCGGGCATCTATCGAAGGAGTCCAGATTTTGGGCGGGTATGGCTATTGCAAAGACTACCCCATGGAACGTCATATGCGAGACGCTAAAATCACCCAAATCTATGAAGGCACCAACGAGATTATGCGGGTGGTTATTGCCAATAATCTGATTAAAAACAGATAGTTCTATCGACCCTGGCGGCGTGCTTCGGGCACGTCTCTGGGTCTGCCCCCCGCTACCCAGGTTCAGTATGGCCGACTGGTTGCGGCCTGGCTGGTCATTCAAAAACACATGCTTATCAAACATGAAGACTGACTTGATATGAACGATGTCATCTCAAAGGTCCGGTCCGGTGATGTCAGGACCGTAGCCAAACTCATCCGAGATATCGATGACGGCATCCCCGGCGTGTGGGAGGTGCTCAAGGAACTCCATCCTTATACCGGCCGGGCCTATGTCCTGGGGGTCACCGGGGCGCCTGGAGTAGGCAAAAGCACACTGGTTGACGGCATTATTTCCGCTTATCGGGCTAAGCACATAACTGTCGGGGTCATCGCCGTGGACCCGACCAGTCCCTTTACCGGCGGAGCCATCTTGGGCGATCGGATCAGGATGCAGCGCCACAGCACGGACCCGGGTGTGTTTATCCGAAGCCTGGCCACGCGCGGACAGTTTGGCGGTTTAACCCAGTCGACCCGGCACGTGGTTGACGTCTTTGACGCCATGGGGAAAGAGATTATCATAGTTGAAACGGTCGGAGTAGGACAGGACGAAATTGACATCGTTCGGACGGCCCACACCACCTTGATCGTGACCATCCCAGGCATGGGTGATGATATTCAGGCCATTAAAGCCGGGATTTTGGAAACCGGCGACGTTTTTGTGGTCAATAAAGCCGATAAAGACGGGGCTGATCGAGCGGTCCAGGACATTCAACTGATGCTGGAGATGAATCGCCACCATCGGCAACGGGAGACCCGGTGGATCCCCCGGATAGTCAAGACCGAGGCTCATCGGGGGCTTGGCCTGGACAAGCTTTTGGAAGAAATTGCCGCCCACCGGGAACATCTTTTTAGAGACGGCCGGGAACACCTGGCGGCTCATCTCCGAAATAAGGCCAAAATTGAATTGATTGACTTGATTAAGCAGCGTGTTTTTGCGGTGGTCATGGAAGAGGCCGTTCAAAGCCATTGGTTGGATAGCTTCTTAGATGATATCATACAAAAAAAGATAGACCCGTTCACGGTGTGTGATCGGTTCTTAACCGAAAGAAAAATATAAACCCCCGGTGTCTGTAACCGGGTCAGAGGAACTGTCTGGTTTTGCCTTTCGAAACGGCGACCAGGCAGAGGACCGGAGACAAATGTTAACTTGCCCCAAGTGCGAACAAAAATTAGAAATTAAAAAAACCTGACGAAACGTTTTCTTCGTCTGCAAGTCTTGCAGCGTCAATTATATCCTGACTGATCTCATCCAACAATTGGATGACGAAACCGAAGCTTATTTTCAGACCATCAGATGCGATCGGTTGTGACCTGTCCTGGTCACCTATCTCAAACATTTCAATTCCATCCTGTCGTATTTCAGGTGCGCCATTACCGTTGCTGATGGACCTACCCTCGGAGGAAAAGGGCATGAACCTGGACCAGTTAAGAAGCAAGGTGTCGGAAACGGACACGTGCCACCAGTGCGGCCACCCTTTCAGGCCCGGCACCACACGATACGTGGTGAGTATGACAATCGTCGCGGATTTTGACGGCGTTCTGACCGAGCCGGATGAAGATATTGAAGGCGGAATAGACAGATTACTCGAACAATTGTCCCATGCTGACCCTGATCAGGTGGAACGCGACGTATTTGAACAGATCAACGTCATGCTCTGCACCGCGTGCAAAGAACGGTTGGCCTCGGAGATCCGGGAAAAGAGGTACCGCCTGAGCCTTCCGGTCGGTGGCCAATCACATTATTACCATTAGTTCAGCTTGTTATTGACATGAGTTGGATTCAGTGAAAGCCGGTCCCCGATAGCCCGATGCTGAACTCCGGCATTTCCAAGGACGCATTTCCCAGAATGTAAGATTTCAATTTCGGACGATTATGGTCAAAATGCGTTACTACAGGCCAAGAAAAGAACCTCGCCTTGTCCCTTTTTGGCTTCGACTGGGGATCATTCTGATTTTGGCCGGAGTCGCGGCGTTTTTATTCCTCAGGCCGACCGGTTTGATCAAGCATCTAGCCTGGCCATCCAAACCCAAAGAAACAATTGTCCGAGTGGTGAAATTTTTGTATCCGGCCAACCTGGCCGGGCGGATAGGTGAATTCTTTAATCCGACGCCAAGACTGGAGGGAGTCGTTTTCGAGGTCAACGGACAAGGGACGATGATTCGCGATAATGGAACATTGCCCTTGAAAACGATGGATGAAATCCGATTAGTCAAGTATGATACCAGCTTGTGGTTCAATCAAGGGGTCCACCTCTACTCCAAGGAAATTCCTGTTTTTGAACTGGGACGCAATATCAGAGTCGTCAACCTGGTGGGAGACATTGAGAATCTGGAAGGAACGACGGCTACCATTCAATTTTTTAAAGGATCATCAGTATTTGGGAAAATTACCTTATCCGTTCAACTCATCCCGCTCGACTGGATAGAAAAAGCCGCCAAGACTGAAGATATTGAGCAAAAAATAAAGTACTATCAAAACGCGGCCAAACTTAGTCCGGACAATACCCTGATTCTGAACAGTCTGGCTGAGCTTTACGAAAAGAGCAATCAATTTGAACGCGCCGCGGCCATCTTAGACAGGTTGGCCGTCCAAAACCCCGAAACGGAATTCCTCCAACGTCTGGCTGAAGACTACTTCAAATCCGACCACTTAGACAAGGCCCTCGGCATCTACCTGGACCTGGCCAAAGAAAACCCGGAATCCATCTCCAACTTAAGTCAAGCGGCTGAGCTACTTGAGAAGACCGGCCGTTTTGCCCCGGCCCTGGAATATTACCAACGGCTCAATGAACTGGTCCCGGCGGAACAGCAAAAAGAATTGTTAAAGAAAATAGCCTACCTTTACGTCCAACTGGATCAACCTGAACACGCCGTTCCTCTCTATGAGACCCTGGTCCAGACGGAGACAGGTGATGTGAATCTCTTTCTCAACTTGTCACGTTTGTACAGGCAGTTGAAAAATGATGAGAAGTACGCTTTCTATCTAAAGAAAGCTTTGGATCTGAATCAGAACGACCTTGATTCGCGATCGGCGCTGGTGGATTACTATGTAGGTTCCAACAGGCTTAACGATGCCGCGACAGAACTTAAGGCCATCGTCGCCAAAGATCCCAAGAATCTTTCCGCCTACATCCAGTTAGCTAATATTTATGAGAAACTCGGGCAGAAAAAAGAACTATTGAGTTTCTACCAGCAGATCATGAGCCTCAACCCTGGAGACAACAACGTTGTTTTTAATGCCGCGGCCATTAGTTACGAACTTAATCTTTATCCAGAGGCTGAAACGCTTTTCAAGCGGGTGGTCACGGCAAATCCCAAAGACATCGAGGCCCACGACTATTTGTTCAACATTTATCAGGAAACAAATCGGGACCCGCAGGCAATTGAAGAGGCCGAAAAATTGATCAGCCTTAAGCCGGACCTTAAAGGCCCGTATGATTTCCTAATCAGACATTATGAAGGGCTAAACAGACTGGATAAAGTTGTCGCCCTCTGCCGGCAAGCCCTGCTAGCTCGACCTAACGACGCGTCGTTATATGAGCATCTGGCCTATGCCTACCTGAAGCAGAACAAAGTGGAAGACGCCAAGCAGTCCCTCCAACAGGCCGCAAAACTAGCCCCCACTAACCTTAATCTACAACATCAACTGGCTATCATTACGGAAAAAGAAGGCAAGGTAAAGGAAGCCCTGGAGTTATATCAAAAAATCCTGGAACGAAACCCCAATTACAAGCCGGCCGCGGCAGACTATCTTCGCCTGAAAAAGGAGGAGGCCGAGAATAATTGACATGAATCATGATCAGTTATCCACCATTGAAGATGTTCTTGCCCTGATGAGGCGGCGAGACTACATTTGTGACCGCAAAATGGCGACCGCTCTTTTCCTGGCCCTGAAAATGGAGAAACCGCTATTTCTGGAAGGGCAAGCCGGAGTGGGAAAAACCGAGGTGGCCAAGGTGCTGGCCGCGGGACTGGGCAGGCGACTGATCCGACTGCAGTGCTACGAAGGTCTGGACGTCAGCACCGCCTTATATGAATGGAACTATTCCAAGCAACTCCTCAGAATCAAGCTCGATGAGGCGAGGCTGTGTCGGGATAATGAGTTGACCAATATTTTCAGTCCGGATTTTCTGATTAAACGCCCCTTATTGGAGGCCATTCAAAGCAGCAGCCGGGACGAAGATGTTGTGCTGTTAATTGACGAATTAGATCGTTCCGACGAGGAGTTCGAGGCCTTTCTGCTCGAAATTTTGTCCGACTTTCAGGTGACCATCCCTGAACTGGGGACACTTCGAGCCGCCCGCCGACCGGTGGTTATCTTGACTTCCAACCGGACCAGGGAGATCCATGACGCCCTTAAGCGCCGGTGCATTTATCACTGGATAGACTACCCCACCTTTGAAAAAGAGGTGGACATCTTGTCCGCCCGGATCAAGGAAGTGGACCAACATCTGGCCTCACAGGTGTGTCGAGTTATGCAAGCCATCAGGACGCAAGATTATCTCAAAAAGCCGGGGGTGGCCGAGACGCTTGACTGGACTCTGGCCCTGATGGCTCTGAGCAAGAACAGTCTGGATGACCAAACGGTGGCCGACACCGTCGGGTGTATTTTCAAGTACCAGGAAGATATCGTCAGGTTTCAAGCCGAATGGCCGGAACTAAAAGAGACCGCCCGGCTGGTTCATGGAATGTGCTAGGGTGGCAGAGGTCTCCCGGTGGTCTTAAGCGCAGTTGCTTCAGACTTGGGTCATATGGTGGGGATGATGTGATAAATTATGATGTTCCCAGGCACCCCTAACCAGCCTCAAGAGTTCGGTCTGGGCCGGAGTATCATTGCTTTTAGCCGAATGTTGCGCCGGCACGGTCTCGGAACCACCATTCGTCAAGTGCATCACGCCCTGGCCGGTCTGGCTTTCATTGATCCCGTGGTAGAAGAAGAATTTCGGTCCCTGCTAAGAGCCACGTT
>JADFXK010000311.1 GCA_015233625.1 Deltaproteobacteria bacterium
GTTTCAGGCGATCTTTTTGGGCCCGGCCTTGCGGAACAAATTCAGGCGGTGATCGTCCGTCCCGGGACGGATAGCCATAATGGGCCAAAGGATCATGCCACCGGGACCACCCCGGGCGGTCACGATTAACCATTGACTTATCGCCTGAGTTGGTCTAAAATGTTCCGGTATAGTTCCAGGGAAAACGGTGCAAATCCGTTGCGGACCCGCCGCTGTAACCGAGGACGAACGCCGCGCAGCCACTGTCGGGGACGATGGGAAGGGCGGCCAGTAGGATGAATCGGAAGCCAGAAAACCTGCCTCAGCAACAATGCCGCGCTCTTCGAGGGCTGAGAGCCCGGCATACCGGACGAAAAACGGCGTCCCCGGGCTTTTTTATAGTCCGGGGATTTTTTATTGTGTTGCTGATGGGTTGCGAGTTGCGGGTTAAGGACAACTCCAGAATCCAAAACTTGCAACTCCATGTCACGATGCCCAGGGTGAAGACTTTTTTGCTGATAACGGACCATAGCTGAGGTTCTGACAGGGGAGGCAGACCATGCCCAAATCTGGGACTAGAGGCTCCGACGAAGCCTTCTACCGACTGGTCAAGGCCGCAAGTGAGGCCGTCCTCAAACTGGTGGGAGTGGCGCCGGGGCCGGAATATCATATTCACGCCGATACCCTGAAGGCGAAAAGGGTTTCTCCGGATATTGTGGCTATCCCTTCGACCGGGGCCGGTGATACTGTAATCATGGAATTTCGAGGGTATCATGACCCGTTCATCCGCTACCGGATGGCGGCCAACATCGCCCTTTATTGCAGCCAAGAGGAGCAGGCCTCAGCCGTTCTTCCGGTCATCATCTTTACCGAGCGCTCTCTTGGTCTTCGCGCCTTGCCCTTCAATGTCTCAGACAGCACCGGAGAATATCGGTTGCAGGGAAGGTTTAAGGAGATCACCCTGGAGGATTATACCGAAGAGCAATTGCTGGCTCTTGATCCCCGCCTGGTGGTGCTGGCTCCTTATACCCTTCCCACAGACACGGACAAAGAGGAATTGGGCCGGAGGGCGCACGGTTGGGGAGACCTGGTTCGGAAGCTCTATCCCGACGAGCAATCCCGCGACCAGGTAGATCTCCTGGCCTTGTTTTTGCTCAATAGATTTCGCAAGTTAACCAGAGAGGAGGTTGTGGCCATGTTAAACTTTGATTTAGCCGATACCGTGGCGGGGCAAGATATTTTTAAGTTGGGAGCGCTGCAAAACGCCCGAGAAGCTGTGATAGAAAACCTGGAAGTCCGATTCGGCCGCGTACCCAATGAAATCATTGACGCCGTTAAGGAACTGGTTGACCCGAGCCAACTCAAGGCCCTGCACAAACAGGCCGCACTGGTCAAGAGTATCGATGAATTTGTGGTGGCCTTGCACCAACCCCGAAGCTGATCGGTTACGAGACATTTTTTCGAGAGATTTCGTTACCAGATCAGAGAGGAGGTTGTGACCATGTTAAATTTCGATTTAGCCGATACCGTGGCGGGGCAAGATATCTTTAAGTTGGGCATGTTACAAAGCGCCCGAGAAAATGTTATTACAGTCTTAGAGGTCCGATTCGGTCGTGTGCCTTCGGAACTCATTGACGTCGTTAAAGGATTGGTTGACCCGAGCCAACTCAAGGCCCTACTTAAACAGGCCGCACTGGTCAAGAGTATCGATGAATTTGTGGTGGCCTTGCACCAACCCCGAAGCTGAATGAGGCCGGGCCATCAGTCCTCCACGGTCGATCTTCATCGAAAACAGCCCATACCAGCAACATGAAACACGCAACCCAATGTCATTAACTTAAGGTCAAGCGGGCTCATCTGTTTGGTGGAAGACAAAAAAATTGCGAGCCTACTTGACCGTTAGTTGTACAAAACAATTTTCTTATTTCTTGGCACACTTTTCTATTGAAAATCTCACAGAAGTATGGGATACTAACTATGTCATTATAAAATATAATTAATTCATATCATGGAGGAAAGAAATGGATACAAATTCTCAAACTCAAGTTAATGTTGGCATGGGGTATGCTTTCACTACCGTGCAGTTATGATTAAATAACAAGAATATCTTTTCCAACATGCTACCTTGTCTCTTATCTGATACCCTAATATTTGATTTATCTAACTTATCATACAGGATAATTTACTATTTTAGAAGACAAACATAAATATCTGTGCCTTGATATCGGCATCCATTCCATCAAATCATTGGAGGCCGACTATGAGCGACAGTTTTATTAGGTTCCGAACCATTAGAAAAGCGCTTGACCGACCGTTCGGCACACCACCAAATGGTAATTTCGCGCGCAACCTCAACACGTTGGCTTTTATGATAAACGGCATAATAGCCAGTAATAGGACAAACCTCCCAGCGATCGCAAGTAAAACGCCGGTCAATACCAAGCAAGAGAGCGTCATAAAGAAGATCAGCAGGTGAATAGATAATTTCAATATAAAGGAAGAACTCTATTTTATGCCTTTTGCCATAGAATTATTAGCTGCATTATCACTGTCTGAGATCACCTTAGCCATGGATGGCAGTACCGTAGGCCGAAACTGTATTTGCCTTATGGTCAGTGTTATTTATAAAAATAGGGCCTTGCCCTTAGCCTGGTTTGTGATCGAGGGAAGCAAAGGCCATCTCCCGGAGATTATGCATCTGGATTTGATCGACCAGGTCCATAAAATCGTCCCAGATAATGCGACCGTTGTTTTCGTGGGCGATGGTGAGTTCGACGGTATCTCTCTTCTTAAAAAGATAGAAAGTTTCGATTGGTTCTATGTATGTCGGACTGGCAAAGCAATTACCTATTACCTTAACGGTGAAAAAAGAAAAGTTGGCGAACTTCAGCATGATATTTCCGGCAATTATGTTTTTGTCCCAACCATATTATTTACCTCTAATAAATATCCTTCTTCTTTAGTATGCTGTTGGGAAAAATGCTATAAGGAACCCATTTTTCTTGTAACCAACCTTAGTTCGGCAGAAGAGGCTAGCCGCTTCTACAAACGTCGCTTCAAGATAGAGACCTTCTTCTCGGATGAAAAATCCAGGGGGTTCAACCTCCACAAAAGTCACCTGGAAGACTCGATACGAATTTCTCGCCTAATGATTGCGGCGTGTCTGGCGTATATCTGGGTGATCTATTGGGGTGCCAACAGTTTGGCGACGGGTCTGAACAAAATAATTCACAGGACTAACCGTTGTGACCTAAGTTTGTTCCAACTCGGCCTCCGAACGTTGGACTATTTCTTGAACAGAGGCATCGAAATCCCTGTCCCAACCCACTCTCTTCTATACTCAAAAGCGACTGGTTAAAATTAGATTAAAATGGTAAACCCCCGGCTTTGCCGGGGGACTCCTAAAGTTTGACAGTTACGGGAATATGCGGGACGTTCCCTTTTCAGAACCGCTCAAAGTTCATGAATAAGAAGTCCCGCAATGGGTTAACGTCAGAGTAAAAATCACACCGTGTGGTATTGTAAGTTTCATATCGTGTGAATTCCCAACTGTTCAAGAAAGGTGCTATACGGTTTTTGGCCAGGGAATACTTCGCACCCACAGTAGGCAGGGACGAAAAGACTGTCCGTAAATAAATCAAGCAACAAGAGGAGTAAGACCAAAGGGTCGATCTGCTCAACCTGTTTGGATAGTGGCCACCTTTAGGTGGCTCATGGTTTTCAACCGCTTTGAGCGGTTCCCATATTCAAGCCTCCGGCTTTGCCGGAGGTGCCTGACTGCCTTTAAAAATTGGGCAGTTCTCTCCCTATACAACTTCTTTTCTAAAGTGTGATTCAGTTGGTAATTGAGCACCTCCATGGTGAAATTGTTCTTTAGTTGAAAGATACTCCACGGTTGGCCAGGTTTTATGTCCTCTTTGCGAGCTCGAATGAGGGCCAGGTAGGCTATTATGGCTATACCCAATGATTTTTCTATTCGTTTTATATCCATTGTAACCTGGTGCTCGCCTAACCCCATACCGCTTTTCAGCTCCTTGAAAAGGATCTCTATCGACCATCGCCTTTGGTAAATGCACAGAATCTCTCTTGTGGTCAACTCCAGTAGATTGGTCACCAACAATTTTGTCTTCTTCGGGCTCACGTTAGGCCCTTTTTTACTCATCACGATGGTGACGTCTCCGATGTCGGTCAAGCGAGTATCCTTGGCAAATACCCAAAAGGTCTTGCGACTGCAACCGTCAGCAAGTCGGGGTATCCAGGTTCTATGGTAGTAACTATAAGGCGTATATGTAACCAAATTCTTAAGATTTTTTCCGTTTTCCATATTCCAGGTCCGGGCAATGGCAAACACAAACCCCCAGCGCCTTTTCCTATCTTTTGCGTCTATTTCTTTGATAAGTTTAATATTATGTTTGGAGGAGAATCCTGCATCACCGACGATAATGATCTTAGTTGCCCAATCGGGTGGCCTAAAGGAACGCAGCATTTCTCGAAACAACTCGCCTTCATTTCTATAATTTGGGTGGTCTTTGGGCAGGACAATCCGAAAATCCACAGGGATCCGATAAACATCCCAACAGACACAGAGGACAACGAACTTGATTCCAAAGAAATAGGCCTTACGGTCGCTTATCCTCGTTTTCTGCACGGCGGGGCTCTTTTTCCCACGCTTATTCTTATGGCTACCGTCTCCTGCGACATAGACGATTTTATCCTTTGGTGCGGGGAAAGCTTTAATCGCCTTATCGGCGAACCAAGCGAGCAGTATGTTCAGACTCCAATACCCCGCAGAGAGCAATTTCCGAAAATGCCATTCAGCCAACCAAGAGGGACCCTGCTGAGAAAGTCTGGTCAAAGTTCTGGGGCCAAACAAAATGATCTGCATGGTAATCAACCACATAAAAACCAATGGATGTCTAAAGCGAAGTAAACCAGGCATCCCTTCGAACATTGCTCTTGCAAAAGGAGGCAGTATTGTCAAAGTCCAGTTAAGATTTTTAAACATAGTAGAGACCTCCTGAATGGGTTTGGTCTCTAACCATACAGATTCACGTTATTTTTGTCTACCGAAAAATACTCTGGACCAGTACTAGAGATTGAAAGTCGAATTTATGAAGAGTTGAGTATATATCTATCATGCTGAATTTATAATATTTTTCGACCTGTGCGGGTAGACTTCGAGTCAAGCATGCTTGTTTCACTATGCAGCAAACTTGAACTCCAGTTCCTCTTTTTCAAACCATAGCATCATTTCTTTATTTGTTTTCAGGGCAGTGAGTGCG
>JADFXK010000312.1 GCA_015233625.1 Deltaproteobacteria bacterium
CCCTACAGTGGAGAAAGCATTTACCATTACGATCTCGGGTGCCGGGGCCAAAGCATCGGCTTGGACAATACTAATTATGGCGCCGTTATTTTTACCTCGACCCGAAATGAAACCATAAAACGTGTTGAATTCATGACCAGTAAGCCCAATTCAGGTTATGAGATTAGCGTCTATAGTACCTGGAATGGCCCTTCAGCCGCTCCCTCCGGGCAAATCGGCGTCACCCAGACCGGGAAGATCACCCACTCCGGATTTTATTCCATTGAATTAACCAACCCCATTAGTATATCTTCCGGCAGCACCTTTGTGGTCCAGGTTAAGACATCCACTCCCGATGGCTCCGGCAAAGGTTTTTATACCGATTTAAATCGTAGCCCCGGTCGGGCCGGGGTCAGCTTTATCGGCAATAGCAACACTAGCTGGAATGATACTTCGTCCTATGAAGGCGGCCTCGGCCCGGTGCTTATCCACGCCGTGACGATTCCGGCCGGATCGACCCCCGTCCCCACCCGCGGCATCTGGCAAGGCACCGACAGCACGAGAATTTATTTTCAAACCTATGGCAGCAGCGGAGACATGGGGGTGGTCTCGTCGGACGGCCGCAATATAACCGCCTGCTATGCCAGCAAACTCGACGATAATGATTTTGAGGGAGATGATATCCCCACCAGCGGCAAGAGTTATCATCTGCAACTCATCTTTACCTCCGCCACCCAGGCTAATTATACCTTGACGGATATTATCACCGGGCAGAAAATAACCGATACCTTGACCTTAATGTCGGCCGCAGAAGTCAACACGGCTACCGACGGCATCTGGCAGGGTGATCCGGACACGACCCAAAAATTCTATTTCCAACGCTACAGCGGCGGCGGCGCCGTCTTGATGCTGAGCAATGATGCCAAGACATGCGAAGCCTTTTACGATCCAGCCGCGACATCAACTCATTTTCTAGGTCAATCCGTAGATCCGCAAAACAAAGCTTCGGCCGAGTTCACCTTTGATAGCTCCGGCAAGGGCGTGGTGGTCTATAAACCGGCGAGCGGACCAAATCAGACCTGGAACGTGACTAAATTCAGCTCGGCTGACGGCGTTACCCCGGATGCGGCGGCTCGTAAACCGGCCAAAGGATCAATCCAGCCCTTAATAAGGAAGCAACATGACAAATAAAATAGGAAGATTATCTGGTGCCTTATTGTTTCTTTCTCTGTTCTTTCCGCTGAATTCCATGGCTGTACCGGTGACTCGCACCATGGTGGAACAAGCCGGACAAACACATATTTGGGCTCAGAATCAGGTTGAGCGGTTTGACCAGGCCCGGCGGGGAATTACATATTATCCGGATCGATCTATTGCCTCCATCGATGAACTTAAGAACAGCCAGGGAACTACGCTGGCCTATGTTCTCACCTTGTCTCCCATTGGTTATGTCGTCATCTCAGTTGATACCGATATAACTCCGATTATCGCTCAATCCCACGACAACAAATTCGTTTGGGAAGATTGTCCGGAAAATGCTTTGCTCCACATGGTCTACTGGGACATGGAAAACCGTCTCAAGGCTCTACCCATTACCAGCACCACCGAAAAACAAAACAATAACATGCGCTGGAACAATTATGTCGCTGCAGATAGTTCGTTTGTGGCGCAAATTACCAGAGCCACCGCCTATGGGCCTCTGCTCCCCACCCCGACCTGGAATCAAGATTCGCCCTACAACACCTACTGCCCCATCGATCCTACCACCGGCCAGAGATCCTACACCGGTTGCGTGGCCACGTCGATGGCTCAGATCATCAATTATTTTAAGTGGCCGGGCTCAGTAACCTTCACCGCGAGTGATAATTATACCACCAAGAAAAACCAGATCAGTATTACCGCCTCTACCGCCAACATTACCGGCATCACTTATCCCGCCTCCCCCGATATGGCGGCCCGTCTTTCTTACGCTTGCGGTGTTTCTGTCTTTATGGACTATACCAGTAGTGGTTCCAACGCCTATATTTCTGATATGCCCTCAGCGCTTAAGAACAAATTTGGATATGTCTCCGCCAACTATATATCTCCGCTCGATGCCACGGCTTATCCAACCATCCAGAGTAACGTTAAAAATCGACAGCCTGTGAATTTAGGTATTGACGACGGCAAAGGCAAAATAGGGCACTCTATTGTCTGCGACGGCTATAATGGCTCTACCGGCCAGTATCATCTGAACTATGGCTGGGGTGGTTCCGCAAATGGTTGGTATAGTCTGCCGTCCGGCATGCCCGCGGGATACTCGGTTGTCGATGAAGCCGTGACGGATATCAAGCCAAGTAGTACGCCGACTCCGACAGCAAATTACAATTTCGTCTGGGCGGGAACGGGCGGATCTGCCAGCATCTGGACCCTCAACGGTTCCAATACCCCGACAACAGGCTGCACAATATATGGCCCTTACGCTGGTTGGACGCCGGTGAGCTACACCTATAATCCATCAGATGGAACGAGAACCCTGCTCTGGGCGGGAACTGGCGGATCTGCCAGCATCTGGACCCTCAACAGTTCCAATATTCCGACAACAGGCTGCGTCATATACGGCCCTTATGCCGGCTGGAGGCCGGTGAGCTACACCTATAACCCATCGGATGGAACGAGAACTCTGCTCTGGGCGGGAACGGGTGGATCTGTAAGCATCTGGACCCTCAACAGCTCCAATATTCAGACAACAAACTGCATAATATACGGCCCTTACAGTGGCTGGACGCCGGTGAGCTACATCTATAACCCATCCGATGTCTCGAAAAGAACCCTGCTCTGGGCAGGAGCGAGTGGATCTGCCAGCATCTGGAACCTCAACTGTGCGGCCTTAACGGAAAGCCTGCTGGAGGCTGAGCTATTTGGGTATGTCAAGGGAGCCTTCACCGGAGCGGCCACAGACCGGCCCGGCCGACTTGAAGCTGCCGCCGGCGGCACCTTATTCCTTGATGAAATAGCCCATATGAGTCTGCCCCTCCAGGCCAAGCTGCTGCGTTTTCTTCAGGAAAGGACTTTTGAGCCGGTGGGGTCCTCGACTTCCCGCCACGTGGACATCCGACTGATTACGGCCAGCAATTCGGCGCTTCAGGACCTGATCAAGGCCGGAAAGTTCCTGGCTGACTTGCTCTACCGGATTGAAGTCATCACCCTCCGGTTACCGCCCCTTCGGGAACGAAAGGAAGACTTGCCCCATTTGGTGGTTTGTTTTATCAGACACTACTCCGAGCAATATAACAAATCCGTGGAAGGAGTGCGGCCCGAGGCCATGGAAGTGCTGCTTGATTACCCGTGGCCGGGCAATGTCCGGGAAATGAAAAATTGCCTGGCCAGGGCCGTCATCCTGGCTAAGGGGCCAAATCTGGCGGTGGATGACCTGTCGGAGAAGATTCTGGCCCGGCTGACCCAGCCGCGTCCCGCCGGGGCACAGGGTGTCATCGAAAAACTTCCAGAGCAAGGGGTGAGGCTGCAAGACATGGAATTGGATCTGATCAACAAGACGTTACAGAAATGCGCCGGTAACAAGAGCCGGGCGGCCAAACTGCTGGGGATATCCCGGAAGGCTCTCTACCAAAAAATTGAACGATTCCAATTGCCTTCATCGAGTGATGACCATGCCGACGAACAGACTTGACCTGGTCGGCGCTGCGGCTGTCATGAATTATAGACTGCGGCTGGTCGGCGCCATCATCTTAATGTTCCTGCTCGCCACACCGGTGGTCGGGTCGGCCGGCCAGGCCATAACTTTAGGAGTCCCAACATCTTTACAATATGTTGAAGGACGGGAGAGCCTGGACGCGGTCAAACTGGCGGCGGAGGAGATCAACTTAGCCGGTGGGGTCAAAATCGGGACCAGGCGGCTGCCGATCCGGGTCACCGCGGTTGATCTCAAAGACGCCGATCCGGAAGAGGAAATTCCCGTCATCTTGTCGCGCCTGGAGAAATTCCTGGATCAAAATAAGCCGGACGCCATTTTGGTGGGGCCTTTCAGGTCGGAGGTGATTTTAGCCGGGATGGACGTCATCGCGGACCGCCGAGTGCCTTTCCTGGGCACCATTGCCATGACTCCGGCCATTGAATCCAAGATCCTGGCCAACCCCCATTATGATAATATTTTTCGGGTGGGGCTGAATACCAAATACCTGGCCGACTTTCTTATCGATTACATGAAATTTCTCCGCACCAAATTCGGTTTCAACAAGGTCTTTATCATGAACCAGGACGTGGCCTGGTCTCGGACCACCTCGTCACAGCTTATGAAGCTCTATTTCACCAGGGCCGGCTGGGAGATTTTAGGGCAGGAGAACTACCCTTCCAGCACTTCCGATTTTTCCATCGGCCTGGCCAAGGCCGGGGCCACGGGGGCTCAAGTCATCTTGAGTATTTTCGACCACCCGTCCAGCGGAGCTCTGGCCCTCCAGTGGCACCAACTTGGAATTCCCGCCCTCCTGGTCGGGTATATCTCACCCATGGTGGGATCCCGGGCCTGGGCGACCTATAAACATCAGATTGACGGCGCCATGTTGCTGGTTTATGAGCTGGGCGATATGCCCTCCCGGTGTTATCCCCCGGCCACCAAATTTTATGAAAACTTTCGTCGGAAATACGGCCGGGAAATCGAAGCGGGACATGGCCCGGCGCCGGCCTATGAATCGGTTTATTTATTGGTTGAGGCCATGGAAAAGGCCGGGACCCTGGACCCGGCAGCAGTGGTGGCCGCCATAAAGAAAACGGACCGCCAAGGGACTATGGGTCGCCTGAGATTCCATCAGGGAGGCCAGATCATCTTTGGCCGCGACCCCCAGCAAGAGGCCGTGGTGTGTCTGTTTCAATGGACTCCCGACGGCCGGCGCAAGATCATCTTCCCGGAAGCCCTGGCCGAAGCCGAAGTCTTCTTGCCGTCATTCATCAAGCCAACGGGGCGGTAAACTTTTGAATGAAGAGACAGAGTAGCCGGATAAAATTTTAATAAATGGCCTATTCAGAATAAGCCCCAACGGGGCGCACTAGGTTAGCCCAGCCGCAACGCCCCAATGCTGTTGAATTAAAATTCCAGGCTTTGTTTTTGCATGACCCAGGGTGGCGCTTCGCTGACCCTGGGTATAAGGTTCCAATATCCTTCCTCGATCAGCCACGCCGGATATATCTGATCAGGCCTGGGGCCGGCCGGCCCTCGGGGAATGGTGAACCTTATATCGGGCCAATGGATTTACCCCTGAGCGACGTGGGGATCCGTCCGGC
>JADFXK010000313.1 GCA_015233625.1 Deltaproteobacteria bacterium
AAAGCACGGTCAAGCAAGCTTTGGAGAGTTTTATTTCAGGGCAGTTGCCGGCCTTCGGCCAGGAGCATACCTGCTCCGGCGCTCAGGGTCACTGTCATTGATCATGTGAAAGCATCTCGGCCGCGGATGGGCGTTGATCGACGCACCGGGGACCAGGCACGTGGGGTAGTCTTTTCCCCGGCCTGGATCGACGCTTGTCCGCGACCTTTATTTTTAGACTCCGAGATGATGGTGCGGCCCAGGAGATCCATTATCAGAGGTCCTGATTTTGCGGAGTTCCCTTCACGAATTCGGCTGTAATCCTCCCGAAAAGTCACATCCAGCACCCAGTGCGGGCTTTTTTCAATGCCCCAATAACTCCGAACAGCCTTCCCAAACATTCGGGCCTTATTCGCCGGATTGGGTGTATAGCCTGAGTTCGACGAATTATATTAATTAACTGCCGGAAGTCTCTATCCTGGACGCTAATTTGGCAGGGGGCTTCTTCAAACAGGGTTTGGTATTCTTGCTTGGTATTCACCAGGGCCTGGGTATTGTCCCGGATATTTCGCCGCATGACTTCAATGGAGGAGGCCAGGTGGCCGATTTCATCGTCGGTCATGGGCAGGATGGCAATTTTAATGTAAAGATCCGACGCAAACCACGTTATGTCCGGGAGGACAAATGTACCGGCTGCGGGTTGTGTGCGGAAGCCTGTCCCGTCACCGTGCCCAACACCTTTGACGAAAATTTAAGTCTCCGAAAGGCGACTTATCGCTTCTTTCCCCAGGCTGTCCCATTGACGTTTTGTATTGAGAAAAAGGACCGGGCCCCTTGCGGGATCACCTGCCCGGCCGGAATCAATGTTCAAGGGTATGTCCAACTGATTCGCCGGGGAAAATATCAAGAGGCGGTGCAACTCATCATGGAGCGGTTACCCTTACCTGGAACGCTGGGTCGGGTCTGCCCCCATCCCTGTGAAGCCCAATGCCGGCGAGCCAATGTGGATCATCCTCTGGCCAGCAGGGATTTGAAGCGGTTTGCATGTGACCAGGTAGATATCAGCCGGATACCAAAACCGGAAATTGTCGACCGCCCGGAGAAGATTGCCGTAATCGGGTCCGGCCCGGCCGGATTAACCGTGGCCTATTATGCCCGGTTGAAGGGCTATCAAGTGACCATCTTCGAGGCCTTGCCGGTTCTTGGCGGGATGCTTCGAGTGGGGATCCCCGATTATCGTCTGCCCCCAGACTTGTTGAACCAAGAAATTGATTATGTTCTCAACCTGGGCGTAGAAGCCAGGGTCAACCAACGGCTGGGTGTGGATTTTTCGTTAGATGATCTTAAGGCGCAAGGTTTTGGCGCGGTCTTTTTAGGCGTCGGGGCCCATGTCGGATCAAAAATGGGTGTGGCCGGCGAGGAGGAGCTTGACGGCGTAATCGATGCCGTGGCTTTTCTTAAAGAAGCCAACCTGGGGAGCAAAAAGAAGCCCGGCGACAAAGTAATGATCATTGGCGGCGGAAATGTGGCCATTGACGCGGCCAGGGTCGCCCTCCGATTAGGCTGCCGGGAAATCACGCTGGTCTACCGTAGATCAAGAGAAGAAATGCCGGCTTATGCTGAAGAAATTGAAGACGCATTAGCCGAGGGCGTGAACCTGCTGTACCTGACGGCACCCAAAAGTATTATCGGTCAAGCTGGTCGCGTCACCGGACTCGAATGTGTTAAGACGCAATTGACCCAGGCTGATGAAAGCGGTCGGCGGCGACCGGTCCCGATGGCCGGATCAGAGTTCGTGCTGGAGTGCGACGCGGTCATTCCGGCTATTGGACAACAGGCGGACCTCTCGTGGACCGACGGCTGCGGATTGAAGATTACCCGGCGTGGATCCTTGGACGTCAATCAGCACACCATGCAAACGACGGTACCATTTGTCTTCGCGGCCGGAGACGCCGTCACCGGTCCGGCTACGGTGATCGAAGCTGTGGCGGCCGGGCACCGGGCGGCTGAGGCCATGGACAGATACCTCAAAGGTGAAGATCTGACCGAATACGCGGCTACTCAGGCGGCTGTGCCGCGGCCGGGAAAGGAATGGGCGGAAATACCGGACAATGTCTCTGCCCAACCTCGAGTCCATCTGGCTCACCTCGACGTCCGACAGAGGGTTTCGTCCTTCGAGGAAGTAACCCTGGGCATGACCGAGGAAGAGGCCAAACTTGAAGCCGATCGCTGCGTCAACTGCGGCGTTTGCAGTGAATGTATGGAATGCGTTCGGGCCTGTGAAGTGGGCGCAGTGGATCATTCCGCCCAGGAAAAAGAGCTGGAAGTCAAAGTGGGCGCCATTGTTTTGGCCACGGGCTTCGACATAATGGATCCTACCCCGGTAGTCCAATACGGGTATGGACGGTACCCCGATGTGTATACCGGGCTGGAGTTTGAGCGGCTGAACAATGCGGTCGGGCCGACCGGGGGACAGATATTATGCCGCAACGGGCAGCCCCCGACCAGCGTCGGCATAATTCACTGTGTCGGCAGCCGGGACACCAACTACCATGAATACTGTTCGCGGGTTTGTTGCATGTACGCCCTGAAGTACGGGCATTTGATCCACGAAAAAGTGGGCCACCAGGCCAGGATATATAACTTCTACATCGACATGCGATGCTATGGCAAAGGTTACGAAGAATTCTATCGTCGGATCCAGGAAGAAGGCGTGACGTTTGTTCGAGGTAAGCCGGCGGAAATAACCAGGGAAGCCATTTCTCCGGCGGAGAACGGGAAGCTCATTATTATCAGTGAAGACACTCTGATGGGAGCCCGCTTTCGCATCCCGGTGGACATGGTTATTCTATGTTCGGCCATGGAATCTAGAGACAACGCGGCCGAAGTAGCCCGCACCTTCGGCATAAGTTTGGGCCACGACGGCTTCTTCTTAGAGGAGCATCCCAAGCTTGGTCCCACCACGACGGCCACTGACGGCGTTTTCCTGGCCGGCACCTGTCAAGGACCAAAAGATATTCCAGACACGGTCGCCCACGCTTCAGGCGCCGCGGCCCAGGCTCTGGCCTTGACCACCCGGGGAAAAGTCGAGGTCTCCCCCACGACGTCCTATATTGATCCCAATATCTGCGCCGGATGCCAGACATGTATAGGTCTCTGCGCCTATTCGGCCATTGAATTCGACGCCCGCCGACGTGTGTCCGTAGTCAACGAGACTCTCTGCAAAGGTTGTGGTAGTTGCGCCGGTTTCTGTCCCAGCGGGGCGGCCCGGATCAATCATTTCACTGAGAATCAGGTCATGGCCGAAATTAACGGCTTGCTCAACCAGGCCTTTCTGTAACCGAACGGGTGCCTTTAACCGGAGATGCCCTCGGGTGTTTTTCAGGCAAGGTTCGGTCTTATCAGCCGGAGGAAAAGATGTCGGAATTTGAGCCCACTATTATCGCTTTTGTCTGCAACTGGTGTACCTATACCGCGGCCGATTTGGCCGGGACCTCGCGACTGTCATATCCACCCAATGTCCGGATGATCCGGATGATGTGTACCGGCATGGTCGACCCCAAGTATGTGATCAAGGCCTTATTGGAAGGCGCTGACGGGGTCTTGATCAGCGGCTGTCACCCCGGTGACTGTCATTACATCAACGGCAACCTGAAGGCCCGGCGACGGGTGAAGTTGCTAAAGGAAATACTCCCCAAATTTGGTTTTGATCAGAGGCGGATCAAGCTGACCTGGATAGGCGCGAGCGAAGGTATTGATTTTGCTAAGACTATGAGAGAATTAGCCGCAGAAATCAAATCCCTCGGCCCCAATGAAACACGGGCCCAAATGGTTATCTAAAAACCGGTTGCTTGTTACTTGTTCTCGTTGCTTGTTGCAGGTTACTGGTTACTGGTTGCTCGCTACATGTCAGGTTTTCTTTAACCAGAAACGAGTATCGAGTAGCCAGAAACGAGCAACCGGTAACCGGCAGCGAGTAACGAATAAGCTGATAGCTGCCGCCCCCAGGGCTCACCGTTATCAGGCAGGAGGCAAGAATGGCTAAGGTGGTAAAGATAGAAGTAAAAGATAATAAGCCGATTGAATCTATACAAGGTTTTTTCAGAGACCTTCTGACCAAAGGTGATGTTGAAGCGATCCTGGTCCCGCAACATCTTCCGATGAAAAACGTGGTTATGCCCACCCTGGTGACCGACCCCGAAAAACTGGACGGCGTTGATCCCTTAGCTCCGGCCTTTCCTCTTAACGCGGCCAAGGTGGTGTCCAAGTTAACCTCCCGGCCTCTCGACCATAAACTGGCCGTGACCCTCAGGTCTTGTGAGATCAGGGCATTTGTGGAATTGGTCAAGCTGAAGCAAGGTCGGTTGGATGATATTCTAATTGTCGGGTTCGATTGCCTGGGCGCCTATACCAACGCCGCCTTTTCCAAGCTGTCCCAGGGCGACCCCCGGGGAACCACCATCAAATTCCTTGAAAATATGATTGCGGGAAAAGGGGGCGTCATAAATGGGTTTGAGCCGGCGGCGGCGTGCCGGGCCTGCGAGTTTCCCGTGCCGGAGGGGGCCGACCTGCAGGTTGAATTCCTGGGGATGGATATTAATCAACAGTTTCTAATTAAAGCCAATACACCCGCAGGCGAAACGGTGTTGACGCTGTTGGATTTGCCCGCAGCTTCGGAACCTCCGGAACGACAGAAAGTGATAGACGAGCTGATTGCAACCAGGACGGCCTTTCGGGATCAAATGTTCGCCGATACGGCTGAGGCGACCAAAGACCTGGCCGGGCTGACCGGCTACCTGGCCAACTGTGTCAATTGTTATAATTGCCGGGTAGCCTGTCCGGTCTGTTACTGCCGCGAATGTGTGTTTTTAACCGATGTCTTTGACCACGACCCCGCCCAATACCTTCAGTGGGCCGAACGGAAGGGCCTGATCAAGATGCCCACCGATACGGTTTTTTACCACATCACCAGATTGGCCCATATGAGTACGGCCTGCGTCGGGTGCGGACAATGCTCCAATGCCTGTCCCAACGACGTGCCGGTCATGGAGCTTTTTCGGACCATAGCCAGGGATACTCAAAAAGTGTTTGATTACCAGGCCGGTCGGAGTGTTGACGAGGCCCCGCCCTTGTCCGTTTTTCGCGAAAAGGAATTTTCCGAACTGACTGGGGGCAAAGATTGACCGCGACTAACCCGCCTGGAACACAAATGATGTGGGGTTTATCATGATAGACAAGAAAGTTGGTTCGGTATTGGTGGTTGGGG
>JADFXK010000314.1 GCA_015233625.1 Deltaproteobacteria bacterium
GTATGCTGGTTACATCCAAAGTATAACACGTCGTCCTTGGTCGGATTCAATTTGGACTCATTGAGGCTCTTAAGACAGTAATCAGATTTGACCCAGGTGATGTGGGGAACGGCTGCCTTCCCCCAAAACTCATTACCTTGGAGTTGGCCGGCCAGCATAACTTCAATAAACTGAAAAATGACAAATCTTGTACCTTCAGGAATAGAGAATTTTTCAAAAAATGTGTTGTGATGGATGAAATAGATATCTGTAAAGTATTCGTCTATCCCAGTATAGGAAAAATATTCGGTAAACGAATTGCCTGCAATCACCGTCTTGGGCAAGAGGTCCATACAAGATTCAGGAAGTGCCAGGTGACGGGAGACAAAAGGAGGAGGTGCTGTAATAATAGGCCCTTTAGGTGTCCAAGTCTGGGCGATGTAGGCCCTTTCTTCCGTGGGAAGATTGAATATCGCCAGGTCCTTGTTTAGCTCTCCGCCAGAATTTGCGGCAGTATTAAGTACTAATTCATGATCCCAGGTTAGCTTCTTCCCTGATATCGTAGCGATTCTGTTCACAAGTTCTCTGGCGACATAGAAGGCCCCAATCTGATTCCAATGGGTGTCTAATTTATAGAATACGGGATATCTCTCCTTAATGTCGCTCAAAATTTTCCTAGCGTCGATGAAATTGATCTCCGGATGATGACGCAAGAAGTCAACAAGTCTGTCAAAAGCCGTTTTATCCGGCCGGATGACTTTAGGATTTGGATGGTGTTCAGGATAAACAGAAAACTTCGCCGGCGTCGGGATCAGTATCAATGTAATGCCGTTCTTGGCCAAAAAGGTATTTAACTCCAACAGTCTGTTCTCTATCAAAGCCCAATGGGCCGTATCGATTCGCTCATTTGCCACTAATTGATATTCAAGAACGCCTCTATATTCGACCCAGCCGTTTTCCCCCAAGGTGAGTTGGTCGGATAGACCGAAAACTGAATAGTCAATCTGATTTTTCAATCTAATCAGGATATCTCTAAATCCATAATTGTCATCGAAATAATACTCATACTTGTGGGCGTATGTTCGGCCTTCCGAGTATAGTTTCTCGATTACGTTCCCTTCCGGCATCTTGACTTTGGTCCTGTTTTCCCATAGCGGGACAATAGAGACAAAGGTGAATCTCTTCTGAAAAAAGGGTAAAACGACGACCAATAGGAATAGCATAAGAAAAATCTTTTTGACATGAAGGCGATCCATACGGCTTTTGAAATTCATGACTCCCGCTACCTTTCAGCAATTACATCACAGTCGGACTTCCTTAAAGAAGTCATGTCCAAAACAAAAAAGCACATCATCCTTTTCCAGGACGGGTCAAAAGCATACCAGCAGGGCAATAGAAATTTCCCTGTCAAATATTCAGACCGAATATCTGCTTGACAGCCTCCCGCATATTCACCTGGTTACAACCAAATAGAAAAGTTATGGGAAAAAATAAAGAACTGCGCTAGTTATGTTTCAAAATTAGCGCAACAAACCTGACGGAGGCGCTCAATGCTTTTAGAGGAACGTTAATCCCCGTCGTTAAGGGACATCTTCTGAAATCTTTCTCTAATGGCATCGGCCGCGATAACATTGTTTGAGATTCTGACTTCTTCGATAAAACCGTTAAACCGGCCGCGACCTCCTTCGCCTTCGCCGATGTTAAGGGGCATGTCGCTTTGGGCTACGGCCAAATTCGCGTTAATGGAAGCCACCGATTCTCCGTTGACAAATATCTCTACCTTACCGTTTTCAAAGGTGATTGCAAGATAACTCCGGCAGTTGTTGATCAGGTGGAAGATGACTGGGGGGGACCACTTGCCGTTTAGCCATTGAAAGCAGTAAGCATCAGGTGTGTCCAGGGCCAGGACGTCGATACCGTCGTTTAATCCAGATGTATTGCTCAGGATACAGGCGAAGGCTTTTTGGACATCCCGCGGGGTCAGTAGCAATTCAATTGTAAATTCCGGTGGTAAGACGATGGGTGGATAAGTGACCCTTGAGGGATTGGGTTGATCTGTATGCTGCTTACATCCAGAGTAAAACACGTCGTCCTTGGTCGGATTCAATTTGGCCTCATTGAAGCTTTTAAAGCAGTAACTAGATTTGACCCAGTTGATGCAGGGAACGGCAGCCTCCCCCCAAAACTCATTATATTGGAGGAGCTTAGCCAGCATAACTTCATGAAACTGAAAAATTACAAATTTTGTACCTTCAGGAATAAGAAATTTATTAAAAAACTTGTTGTGGATGGAATAGATATCGGCAAAGTATTCGTATAGCCCGGCATAGAAAAAGTAGCCGGCAAAGGAATCACCCACAATCACCGTTTTGGGCAACAGGTCGAAACAAGACTCAGGAGGTGCCAAATGACGGTATTGAAAAGGAGAAGGTCCCGTAATAGTAGTCACTTTAGGTGCCCAAGTCCAGACGATGTCATTCCTTTCTTCCGTGGGAGGATCGAATGTAGCCAGGTCGTTGTTTAACCCTCCACTAAAATTTGCCACCGTATTAAGTACTAATTTATGATCCCAGGTTAACTTCTTACCTGATATGGTGGCGATTTTGTTTACAAGTTCTCTGGCGACACAAAAGGCCGCAATCTGATTCCAATGGGTATCTGTTTTATAGAATACGGGATATTTCTCCTTAATCCCGTTCAAAACTTTCTCAGCGTCGATGAAATGAATCTCTGGATGATGATAAAAAAAGTCAATCAGTCTATCAAAAGCCGTTTTATCCGGCCGGATAACTTTAATATTTGGAAAGTGTTCAGGATGAATAGAAAACTTCCGGGGTGTCGGGACCAGGATCAAGGTAATGCCGTTATCGGCTAAAAAGGCGTTTAACCGCAACAGCCTGTTTTCTAAAGACGCCCTGTGGGCATCATTCATTCGTTCGTTCGCAATTAATTCCTTTTCAATAACATCTCTATATTCCATCCAGCCGTCTTTCCCCAAGATGAGGTTGTCGGATAGGCCGAAAACTGAATAGTCAAGCTGATTCTTCAATCTAATCAGGATATCTCTAAATCCATAATTATCATCGAAATAATTCCCATACTTGTGGGCATATTGGCGGCCTTCCGAGTATAATTTCGCAATTACGTTTCCTTCCGGCATCTTGACTTTGGGCCTGAACTCCTGTAACGGGACAATAGAGACAAAGGCGAATTTCTTTTGAAGAAAGGGCAAAACGACGATCAAAAGGAATAGCAGAAGAAAAATCTTTTTGACAAGAAAGCGATCAATTTGGTCTTTGAAATTCATGACTCCCGCCACGTTTCAACGGTTACACCACAGTCGGATTTGCCAGAACCTAGAATTGAAAATAGAGAAAGGGCCGAAAGCCGGCTTTGGACAGAATTGTGACCGAATATAGAGTTAGGAATATAGCCACGAAGCCCTTGGCCAGGACCAGGCCGGTTTCTCCCTGCTCCAAAATTTTGCCCGGCATCTGCATCTTTTCGAATGGCAAAAATGAGGCCAGAGCAGCCGCGATTAGATACGTGACTGTAGCCGAATCGAGGTAATACCACGGTGTGAAATACTGAAACCCACCTACTGCTGAAAACCCGAACATGGTCTTAATGTAATGCCAGGCGTTTCCAATTGATGTCGACCGGAAAAAGACCCATCCGATCATAACAAGCAGAAACGTAATAGCCGTGCCCACCAAGCCTTTGGTGGAAAAATGAAACTTTTGGTTCAAAATCCTTTCGATAACGAGCAAGATCCCGTGGTAGGCCCCCCAAACGACAAACGTCCAAGACGCTCCGTGCCAAAAGCCACATAGAATAAATACAATAGACAGATTGACATAAGTTCTGAGGTTACCTTTACGATTGCCGCCCAGAGGAATATAGAGGTAGTCACGAAACCACCGCGATAAACTCATGTGCCAGCGCTTCCAGAATTCAGTCACATTTTGAGATCTATACGGGGCATTGAAATTCTCAGGAAAATGAAAACCAAAAAAACGGGCCAGGCCGATGGCCATATCGGAGTATCCGGAAAAATCAAAATAGATCTGAAACGTGTAGCAAATTACGCCGATCCACGACAAGGTGGTGGTCAGCTCCGTCGCCGGTAGGGCAAATATCTTGTCTGAAATTGCACCGAGATTGTTGGCCAAAATGACTTTTTTCCCGAGCCCCAGGCTGAATCGCCAGACGCCTTCAAAAAGCGCGTCCGTAGTGATCCGGCGAGACTTTATTTCTTCGGCTATCTCTGAATATCTGACTATGGGACCGGCCACCAGATGGGGAAACATGGAAAGATACATGCCAAAGTTGAGCAAACTACTATATTCAGACCTTTTCTTGTAAGAATCAACCAAATATGAGATGGCCATGAAGGTATAAAATGAAATACCCAAAGGGAGGAACAGAGTGGGTTGTTTGGCGAGTTGGATGTTGCCCAGGGCGTTTAGAAGTAAGGACATTTGATCATAAAGAAAGTTGAAATATTTATAATAAAATAAAATTGACAAATTGAATATCACGCCCAGAATCAGACAGAGTTTTGGTCTCGATGTGGTGAAAATAAACCGCCCCATGAAGTAGTTCACGACGATAGTTATGCCAAAGACCACCAGAAACTTTCCAACATCCCAATAATAGAAAAAAAGACTCATCAGTAACAAGACGGCATTGGGAATGAATAGCTTCCTGGTGGTTGAAGACAAAACCTTCTTCGTCACTAGAGCAGCAACAGCTTCTGAGAGGTAATAGACTAAAAGGTAACAAGGCAAGAACAGAAAAATAAACGTATTGGTGCTAAAAAGCATACGACCCTCTCTGTTTTCACTGAATTCATATTATTATGCAACAAACAATCTGTTTAAGCGACCGAGCCTCAGCGGCAACCCAGTTGTGGCACGGGAGGAGGGGTATTCTTTGGCCAACGGGCGGATATCCCCGGTCAAAGAGGTCCTCTTTCCATTTTATGGCCTCGGACATCAGTTTCTGCCAGCCCACCTGATTTTGTCTACCCGCTGAAAATATCGAGGGCATCCGGCATGGCCATAATGCCCGCCCTGGGAAGTGGGATGTCCCTGGCTCAATCCGCGGCGGCGTAGATGCCTTTCCCTTTTTTGGTGATCAAGCCCTTGCTGAAGGCCTTGGCCAGGGAATAATGAATGGTCCTGATGTTCATCCCGACCGCCTTGGCCAGATCTTTGGGTGAGATGCCGTTGGGGTATTTCCGGACCATGG
>JADFXK010000315.1 GCA_015233625.1 Deltaproteobacteria bacterium
TGACCCAGTCCTGATCTCCTGCATGGTCAAAGTTGTGATGTTGAGGGACATCATTAATCACAATTACTTTAGCCTGAGCCGGTATGTCATCTGGTTCGTATGAATCAGGTGTGATGGTTCTACTTGTTGAGGCGATCACCGCTGGGCCAATCAACAGGGCCAGGATGATGCTGAAAAGAGTCCGAAGAAGGAGGTGATGTCGCATCATTAATCTCCGTCTGGTGAAGGGAAATGTATATTCATCCTGCTGGACATCGAAGCAGATAAAACGACATAGGAAAAAATGGTTATGGATTCTGACTGTCTCTTGCCGGTGGTCTGGTCGTATAGAGTATAGCTACTTGTGTCAGTGATGCAAAGTTAATTTTGATCTGCTATCTTTATTCTCCGGTGGAAATATCTCCACCTCTAATCAGTTTCCATCGTGTGATTTGATCCCGCTGTCTAAAAAAAGCCGATCTTCGGCCGTGCGAAGTTTTTTGGCCAGGACCCCGGCGATGTTGTGGTAAAGTTTGGCGGCAAAAGAGATGTTCTTGTCCTTTAGAACTTCTTGATCCACAGCGAACAAAACTGTTTGTCCAACTGCTCGGGCCGCAGCCATACGGGGTAATTTATCAAGAAAGGCCATTTCCCCAAAACAGTCGCCGACCTCCAGGGTATTTAAGGTCATTTTCCGCACATCCCGAATCCGGAAGATAACCAACCCGCCATCAGATACTATATAGCATCTGAATTCCATATCTCCTTCCTGAAAGATTATTTCACCATCCTGAAAAGTCCTGACTCTGGCAGAAGAAAGCATTTTTTGCAGGTCTTGGGAAGTAAAATCAGTCAACAGCCGCGGCCTCTGGGCCACCAGTTGTTTGACCAGGGTAGCGATGGCCGGACTCTTTTTCAAAAAAGATTGGTGAAACCGTTTGAGTTCATTAAGTAGATCGTCTATTTTGGAGGGCCTCTCTTCCGGATCCATCTCCAAACAAAAAGACAGACTCAGGGATACGGCTTCCAGAGCCCGTTGGACATTGGCTCTATTTTCCAGTTCAATATTGATTACTTCCAGTAATGGCGGAGGAGTGGTATTTAACATCACCTCTTTGACCTTGGAAAAACGTCCCGGCCGGGTGTTGGGATTAGGGAAAAAGGGGTGTCGAGAAGTCAGAAGCTCATAGCAGACGACTCCGAATGAGAAGATATCCGCCCGGTGGTCCACTTCCTTCAAGAGCATTTGCTCCGGACTCATGTAAAAGGGAGATCCCTTCACGTAATCCGTCTCGCCAACTACGGTCCGGTTATGATGAATTGTTTTGGATAATCCAAAATCCACCAGCTTAGCCAGGCCACTGGGCATGATCATAATATTGTCCGGTTTGACATCTCGATGAACTATTCCCTGGCTGTGGGCGTGCTTTAGGGCTTCACCTACTTGAATCAGAATAGACAGTCTTTCTGAAATGGGCCGTAGCGTTTCGGCTCCGGCGATACCACCAAGGGAATAGCCCTCCACATATTCCATAATGAAATATGGTAGCCCATCCGATTCCCCGGCCTCAAAAATAATCGGCACGTTGGGGTGCCGCAACTTGGCCATGCATCTGCATTCCTGTCGAAATTGAATCTCCTGCTCCCGTGGTAAAACCTTGGCCTTATGCTGGTCCGCAAACTTTATGGCCACATTTCTTTCCAGCAAAGAATCAAATCCGTAATAAACTACGCCCATGCCCCCTTCACCCAGGAACTTGACATCGGTGAAGCGGCTTAACACTTTCTTCCGGCCATCATCCGGTAGGTCGATATCTAACTCAGTAAGTAGAACAGTACTCTCACAATCCATAATCCTCCCTACGCCTTCAGGCTTAACTTGATTTTATGGTTTTATCTGGTTATCACGGCATCCTTAGGTTTAACTTCCGTTGGCGATTCTTTGGAAATCCACTGCGACTTAGAGAACTTGTCCATCACCTGGGTCACCCTGGTTCGGCCTATTTCTTTGTTGTCGGCGCCCAAGATCGCGCCTGAATCGGGGTCTTTGATTACCTTCCCCGGCCGAAATATGATAATCCGCATCTCTTCCTTTACCGAGCTTTCGGCCCCAATATTGACCATGACTTCTTTTTCCTTGACCATGATGACTTTTCCCTCAGTCACCGGCAAAGCCTGCGCGAACTTAAGCGATAAGCCGTCCAACAGGTATTTCAGCCGTTGAGGTGATTTATCCTGGTCAAACACGTCGGTGGCGGACAGTATCCGGCTGGTTTCAGTATCTATCACCCGGCAAAAAATTTCTATCGAATTCGGCGTCTCATTGGCCACCCCGGTCATGACCGCCTCGGCCCCAATAAGCTTACCTGCCTTAACAGCATGGTCTTTGTCGGCCAATTCCGTCTTACTCAATTTGTGTTCCTGAAGGATATTTAACAACTCCGGCCCTCGGGCGACCAGGTTGAACCGCTGTTGATCGACCAGGGACGTACTCAGGACGTCATAGACAACACCTGCCAGAAGGTGCTGCTCTCCTCTGATCTCAAAGGGTAGGACGGCCAGGGGCATACGGTCGCCGATTCTCTCTCCAACTGGGACTTTTCGTTCTATTTGCACCTGTTCTTCGACTTGATTGCCTTTGGCGTCTTTGGCCGTGAGTTTAATCTCGTTAATCCCTTTATCTAGTTTTATGATCTGGTTAAAGAAGACATTCCGGCCCGGATGGGAGATCAGGTTTTCCCCTTTAAATAAAACCTCGGTCACACCTGAAGGAGCTGAAGCCTGTCCCTGCAGAAAGATACTCTCCATGAAAACAACTGTCTTCTTGGTAAGCCCGCTTATCCTGATCGTCGGTGTAGTCTTGTCCTCAGACTGAGTTGGACCGGCCGCGGCTAGTATCCTGGGTGATGAGCTGTCTGTAGCGGTTAACAGAGATGCGGCAAACATCGATTGCACCAGTGGGGTTGGGGCTGATCGTTGGGACTGTGGCCTTACAGCCGAAGCCGGAGCAAAGGTGACGTTCAACTTCCCTATCGTCTCATTTCCGACGGTATCTTTAGCCCGTAAGCCGATCTGGTTAAGACCCGGCTGTAAAGAGACTACCTGGGAGAATTTGACCGTCCGGCCAGGGGTTATGGCCACTTCCCGGTCACCTATGGTCAGACCGGTCACACCGTTGTTAGTGAAAACGACGCCTTTTACCTCTACTTGAGGTAAAGTTACGCTTTGCCCATCCAGGGGTTCATCCACGGCCAGTAACGGGCCGTTCCGGTCCACCTTAACCTTGATGGTTGTTTCGGTCGATTTACCGGCCAGGTTTTGGGCCTCCACGACAATGGTATTATCTCCTGGCTTCAAATCCACCGTGGTCTTGAATGGCAATTCTTTTTGAGCCAATTCATTAAACAGCGGTATGCCGTTGACTAGAATATAAGACACATAGGAATCATCCCGAGCTACGCCGGATACGTCCAACGAGAAGGCATTGGTTGTCAGGTTGGGCTGAGGAGAACTTATGTTCAAAGTTGGCTGCTGGACAGCCCCTTGTTTCTTTATAATCGCCTTCCGGGCCAGATTAAGGTAGTATTTCGCCTTAGCTGACTCTGATTGAGACAGGGACTTCTCCAACTCGGAAACAGCCTGATCGAATCTATTGGTGTGATAGTAGACTACTCCAAGCTCTCGGTGGGGAAAATAGTCAATAAAGTGCATCCCGTAGGTTCTGGCCCGCCGCTGGTCTTCTTCCCGCTGATCCAGGGCGGCCTTAAGGTCTAGTTCAGCCTCGGCATAGAACTTACCCTCGGTGAAAGACTGACTCCGTTCATAAAAGTTCCACCATCGGTCCCGGAAGTTGCCTTCGGTGACCCCATATTGTTTACCATCCTTGAAGTACCGTTGATCAACCTGGGGGCCGCAACCCAGCAGAGCTACAAGGCCCATCAATAAGGTGGAAACAAGTATGCCGGTCATTCTATTCATTGTTTCAACCCCTTTCCTTTGGCCACATCCGGCCACGGCTCAGCACGCAGAGTCTGTTCCACACGCATCCCGGATTTGATCTCTTTACCTCCGCCGATAATCTTAGCCTGGGTGCTCTTTTCATTCACCTGAGTAACCAGAAGGTTACCGGTGGGGGCTATTCCTGAGTCCCCAAATAGATATAATGAGGTGCCTGATTGCAACCCGGCCGCGGCTCCAATATTCAGTTCCACCACTTGGTCTTTAACCGCGTTAACCCGGCCCCTGATAGGATAGTGTTTGTAGATGGCCGATTCAAGCTCACGGGCCAGGACACCGACCATTGATGCCGGATCGTCTCCCGTAATCGTCTGTTGGACTACCCCATTGATCGCCGATGTTTCCACGTCTATGAGCCGCACATCGGCCAGGCTATGATCCTTAAAGGTCATGATCTTACCGGACAAAAGGAGCCGTGATGCCAGGATCCGGCCCAATCTTAAAGCCGCATTGGGATCCGCCAGGTTGGAGGTACCTAGTTTCAATTCCTCCATCAACTTATCCAGCACTGCCCGGTCCACCAACTTGATCCGGGAAATTTTGCTTAGCCTTTGGGTGAGCAGCAGGTTCAAGTATTCTCCCTGCCCGTCGCGGGCCGAGAGGTTTCCCCCGACCTCAAAGCCGAGAAGGCAGATGGTCAATGGTCGGGAGGTCCAGGCATCCTGGTCATAGGATTTATTGGCCCCTGATCGACTTAATTCATTTTGCCGGATGAGTAGTTCGGAGACCAATTGATCAATTTTTTTCTGTTTTTCCTGATCGTTAACCAGTTCTGTCCGGTTGAGGGCATTTTTCAATAACCGGGCCGCCATGTTATCCTGGGGATTGGCTGCTGCTGCTTTTTCGTATAGTTTGGCTGCGTCTTCGTATTTCCCTTCCCGTTCCAGGAGGACGGCCTTGTTAATCGTGATGGTTTGCTGGTCTGGATTATTAGCTAAAGCCTTGTCGTATTCGTTCAGGGCCTGTCCATTGTCTTTTTTGGCCGCGGCGATTCGTCCCAATCCGCCGTATGCCTCCGCCCGAATCCAGGAGGGAGCATCCTCTGCTTTAGCGGCCAGATCAAAGGATTGTTGGGCTTCGGACAATCGGCCTTCGGACAGGTAAAGTTTGCCGAAAACCACGTTGGCCCCCGGACTGTCCGGTTTAACGGCAAGTACCCGTTGGGCCAGTTTCCCGGCTTCATCTATTTGTCCCTGCTGGAGTCTAACCGCGGCCAGTCCTTCCCAACCTTCGG
>JADFXK010000316.1 GCA_015233625.1 Deltaproteobacteria bacterium
CCGTGTAGGCGGAGGCCGCCCCCCCCGCCTGGATTTGGCTGGGGCCTGGCCAGAGCGTCTATAAAAGATTGAGTCATGGGGATTCTCCTGTTGGGTGGTTGTCGTTCCTCAGTGGATACCTTTCCTTGGTCTTCAGACGGGGTCAGGTCGCCTGGTTCAGGTTTGCCGGGGCCATATTAATTTACAGGCATGCCCGGCGACTGTCAACGCAATTGCGTTCCTTGCCCAGAGGCATCATCTGACCGACCTTCCTCTCAGTCATTATCAGATATAATCCATCCCAAAACTATTGATACCAATTCTCCGCTGGCCCCGAAGACAATCATACCGGCAGATGACTCTTGTCCCGAAGTTGTGGCGATCCCCTGCTTTTTTTGACCATCGCCATGCCAGATCGGCGCACTTCTGGTTCCGGGCCAGCCGCAGCCTTAACAAAATCTTTACGCCCCAGGGGCAAATCTTAACACCTAATTGACTTTTGGTTAGCTATAATCAGGCCCAGGGATGGTGAGAAACAAGCAATCTCAGGAGGAATCGGCATGAAGGCCAACTATTCCGCCAAAGCGCGGTTCGGTGCGGAATATGTTTATTTAAATGATCATGATGTTCTGATACCGGAAGAAAGAGAAATCATCAAGGCCGATTGCGAAATGGAAATGATCATGGCCCTGGCCCAATCGTCATCTCCGGAACTGGCCATCATTTTCAGGCCCCCGACGGACCCGGCACCTGATAAGATAAAGGGCAGCGAGGCCTATATCACCTTCTACTATCCCTTTCTCGGCCGAGAAATCCCGCCAAAGCTGGGGCCCAACCATTATCGATTCCCTCTTGACCGAATGGGTCGGTACCGACGGATTACGGCCTTGCTCAGAGTGGTGGCCTATGAACTATCCGATCATAAGATCATGATTGATTTTGACTGGCCCAGGCCCGCCTGGGTAGAGCGCCTGGTATACACGGTAATGGTCTTCCGGTTGTCTCGACTTTTTCCCAACTTTAGATTCGCCATCAGCTATCCGGGTTGGGTATCCGCAAACGAGACTTCTTGGTCAGGATAACGGCCGCCTCAGACATTTAACGATAAAATATTAACGAAATTTTAACAACGGTGAGCCCAATCTTAACGCCTTATTGATTCTTAATTGATTATAATCTCATATAGATGGATATGACTAGAACAAATTCAAAGCAGGAGTGACAAATATGCATAGTTTACAGGCTGATGATAGTTTCCCAAGGCTCGTTGTCCACGCCCCTTGTCCATATTCCACGACTGACCGGAATCAAGACGGCCTGGACGTTGATTATACCGTCAAGTCCCGGTTTGGCGCGGAGTACGTCTATCACTGTGGTCATGAAATTCCCAGGCTGGAACAGCAGATGCTCCCAAAGGATGATTTCTCTGATCCAGTATCGTCATAAACAGGCGGGCCATGGACGAAGACATTCCCAGACAGGGGACCAAATGTGAGGTGGATCCAGGCAATATGACCAAAGACCGAGCCAGCACATTCTTGCGCATGATCCAAAAGTCACGCCGGGGCAGATTGAAAATATACCTCGGCTACGGCGCAGGAGTGGGAAAGACGTATCAAATGTTACAAGAAGGGCACCGGCTGAAGGATGCCGGGGTGGCCGTGGTCGTCGGGTTGGTGGAGACCCACGGACGAGCCGAAACCGCCAAGCTCGTTGAGGGATTGGAGATAATTCCCCGCCTTCAACAGGAATACCGGGGCCATATACTGGAGGAGACCGATGTCGAGGCGATCTTGGCCCGCAAACCTGAAGTGGTCCTGATTGACGAGCTGGCCCACACAAATGTCCCAGGCAGCCCAAACCCCAAACGGTATCAGGATGTCCAAGACCTCCTGGCCGCGGGAATACATGTCATTACCACTCTGAACGTCCAACACTTGGAAAGCTTGTACGACATTGTGGAGAAAACGGTTCAAGTCCAGGTCCGAGAACGTCTGCCGGATTCTGTCTTGGCCGAGGCCGACGAGGTGGTAAATGTCGATCTGACCCCGGAAGACCTCCATGCCCGCCTGCGGGAGGGAAAGATCTATCCCCCAGAGCGCATCGAGACTTCCCTGTCCAATTTTTTCAAGATCTCCAACTTAGAGAAACTACGGGAGCTGACCCTACGGGAACTGGCCTCGCAGATCGATCTAAAGATGCGAGAAAGCTCTGAAGAAACGGGGAAAGACACCACGCCGGGGCCGGACCAGGTGATGGTTTGTTTGAGTTCCCAAGGCCCAAACAGTGAAAAGCTCTTGCGTTACGCCTCCCGCCTGGCCGGACGACTTAATCGGAACTGGTATGCCGTGTACGTCCAGACCCCGTCGGAAGGGCCCGAGATCATCGACGCCCGGGCCCAGCGGCTCCTGACCGGTACCCTGACCCTGGCCAAACAACTGGGGGCCATGGTTTTCACCTATAAGGGGGAAGACGTCATAGACACGATTTTGGGATTTGCCCGGGAATACCGGGTGGGTCACATTGTCTTAGGTTATCCGGGTGAGGTTCCATATTGGAAACGGGTGCTGGGCAAGAAGAGCACTATTGAGCAGCTCATCGCCAAATCAATGGGCATAACCATGGTGCTGCTCGACACTCGATCCAGGGAGCCACAATCGGCTACGGCAGCATTGGCGTCTTCCGAGGCCAAAAGGCTGGCTTCAACAGCGCCCCGGGTGGGCTCTTCGAATATGCGCCTGAGCGGTTTGCTGACTACCCATCGCATCATCATTTGGGATCAGCCCGAGTCTAAGGACCTGGTCCTCAAAGTCCTGGTGGAGGCCGTCCCCAAAAGCATCGGTGCCGGCGACGCCGAAGAGATCTTGAAGGCCGTCTTGCAACGGGAAGAACTGGGGTCCACTTTTTTTGACGAGGGGGTGGCCTTTCCCCATGCCCGGATCGAGGGACTTCCGGCTCCCACCGTGGCCTTAGGGTTAACCCGGCAGGGCGTACTCGACGTCGTTCCCGGGAAACTGATTGAAGCCGTGTTTCTGATTCTCTCCCCGGCGGAGACTCCGGCTCTGCAGATTCAAGTTTTGGCCCTGGTCAGCCGGGCGGCCAAAAACAAACAGTTGATGGAACGTCTGGCCGCAGCCGGAAGTCCCCAGGAGGTGCTGGAGGCCATCCGCATCTGGGAAACTCTGCACCCGGCTCCAGCCGCCGGCCCGGCTCATGGTTAGGGATTAATGGGATTAATGATGGAGGAAGATCATGAAACTGGTGGAAATTATAATCAAATCGGTCAGGCTGGAAGAGGTTAAGTCAGCCCTGCAGGAAATCGGCATTGACGAGATCATGGAAAGCAAGCTCACTTGCCATGGCCATCAAAAGAGGTACACGACGCTCTATCGGGCCGCAAAATACGTAGCTAATTCCATACAAAAAATAAAGCTCGAAATTATCGCGGCCGACGATGCGGTGGAGACCATCCTTAAGGCCATCGACAATATTACCAGGACGGAGCCGAAAGAAGATTGTCGAGTATATATTCTCCCTTTAGCCTAACCCCCCGACAAGAAGAAAGGAGAAAATATGTCTGATCTGTTGATGATTGCTATTCTGACGATTTTTGCCGTCGGATCAGTCGTATTGGTGGAACTGTTGAGCCGACTCAAAGAGGAGAAATCATGAGTTTCATTTACGTGTTGGGCAGCGTTCTAGCCCTGGGTCTATTTGTCTATCTCGTTGTGGCCCTGTTAAAACCGGAGGTATTCTGATGAGTTCAAACGGGATCATCCAGATTGTCCTTTTCCTGGCTATATTGCTGGCCCTGGTCAAGCCCTTGGGTGCCTACATGGCCCGAGTGTATGAGGGCCGGCCGATCTGGCTGGAGCGCCTTTTCGGTCCTCTGGAACGCCTCATTTACCGATGGTGCGGGATTGCCCCGGACCAGCAGATGAGCTGGAAGACCTATGCCGCGGCCATGTTGCTCTTCAACGTCGGCGGAGGGCTGGCCGCGTATTTCATTCAGCGGGTCCAGGGCTGGTTGCCGCTCAACCCGGCCGGATTCGGCGCCGTGGCCCCGGAACTGGCCTTCAACACCGCGGTCAGTTTTGCCACCAACACAAACTGGCAGGGTTACGGCGGTGAGACGACCATGAGCTATCTGACTCAAATGACGGCCTTGACGGTCCATAATTTTCTTTCGGCCGCCACGGGCATGGGCGTGCTCATGGCCTTGATTCGCGGCCTGGCCCGGCGTGAAACCAAGCTGCTCGGGAATTTTTGGGTAGATACCGTCAGGGGGACAATCTATATCTTGCTGCCCCTGTCCTTGGTCCTGGCCCTGGCCCTGGTCTCGCAAGGAGTGGTGCAAACCTTCGGCCCGTATCAAAAATTGTCTTTGGTCCAGCCGACGACATTTGACTCACCGGTGGTGGATAAAGACGGCAAGCCGGTCTTAGGTCCGGACGGCCAACCCAAGACGGAGAAGAAAGAATTGTCCGAACAAACCGTGGCCCTGGGTCCGGCCGCGTCTCAAGTCGCCATCAAGCACCTGGGGACCAACGGGGGCGGATTCTTTAACGTCAACTCAGCCCATCCCCTGGAAAACCCGACTCCTTTATCTAATTTGTTGGAACTATTGGCCATTTTAGCCTTTCCTGGGGCCCTGTGTTTCACCTTTGGAACAATGGTTCGAGATACCCGCCAGGGTTGGACGATTCTGACAGCTATGACGGCAGTCCTGGTGGCCATGGTAGTCTGGTGCTATGTGGCCGAGCAGTCTGGTAATCCCAGATTGACCGGATTGGGAGTAAATCAGCAATTCACCGAAGACTCAGCTAAAACACTATCGGGCGGCAACATGGAGGGCAAAGAGGTCAGGTTTGGCATCGCCAATTCCGCCATCTTTGCCGCGGTCACCACTGCGACCAGTTGCGGGGCCGTCAATTCCATGCATGATTCCTTTACCCCATTGGGGGGTAAGGTTCCCATGCTACTGATACAACTAGGCGAAGTTATTTTTGGTGGCGTCGGTTCCGGACTTTACGGAATGCTCATTTTCGTCATTGTGGCCGTATTTATTGCGGGATTGATGGTCGGCCGGACACCGGACTATTTAGGCAAGAAGATTGAAGCCCTCGTAATGAAGATGGTCTCGTTGGTGTTTATTACCCCTCTGTTTCTTGTGCTCACCTGCACGGCTGTGGCCATCGTCACAGAAGTGGGGAAAGCCGGCATCTCCAATCCGGGGGCGCATGGGTTC
>JADFXK010000317.1 GCA_015233625.1 Deltaproteobacteria bacterium
CCGCGAAGTGGAATTGATTATTTTTGCCACGATCACCCCGGATACCCATTGTCCGGCCGCGGCCAACTGGCTCCAGGCCAAACTCGATGCCCCTCAGGCGGTGACCTTTGACCTGACTGCGGCCTGTTCCGGGTTTATCTTTGCCCTGCACGCCGCCGAAATGTATCTTCGAGCCGGATTCTGCCGCAACGCCCTGGTGGTGGGCGGGGAAATCATGACCCGGGTGGTGGATTGGTCGGACCGAGGCTCTTGTATCTTGTGGGGTGACGGGGCCGGGGCCGTGGTGCTGGAGAGAGACGTCCCAGGTCCGGAGATTAAGTCCACCTTCATTCACACCGACGGGGCCAACGGAGCTAATCTACTCATGCCCGGCGGCGGTTCCAAGACCACGCCCATCTCCCATGAAAGTGTCGCCCAGGGCCTCCATTACCTGAAAATGATCGAAGCCAACCAGTCGTTTCGGGTCGCGGTGAACCATTTCGCCGAATCGTGTCAAGAAGTCATGGACTACAATGGGGTGACCATCAATGATGTGGACCTGATTGTCCCCCATCAGGCCAATCTCCGGATGCTGCAAGCGCTGGCCAAAAAACTTGATGCACCCATGGATAAAGTTTATGTCACGGTCCATAAATATGGAAATATCTCTTCAGCTACGGTCCCTATTGCGTTGGACGAGGCGGTCAGAACCGGGGCCATCAAAAGCGGCCACCGCATTATCCTGACGGCTTTTGGAGGAGGTCTGACCTGGGGTAGCTCGCTGGTGGAGTGGCGGTAGTCCCGGTTAGTTGAACCGGCAACCGGGATGCCCCCGGTCCCAGCCAAAATTATGAGGATGTCAGGTTACTTCACCCGCACTCTAAATCCCGGTTTGATGGTCCGGCAGGCGGTATAGTCCAAGGAGTTCAAGGCCAGCAGGTCCTTCATCGAGAGGCCGTTTCGTTTGGCGATGTCCCAGATAGTCTCGTTCTTCTTCAAGCTCAAGAACCGGTCAGGATTTCCGGCCGGAGGAGAGGGCGCCACAGGCTCAGGGGTACTTCCCGCCGCGACCTGGACCGGCGGCGGCAGCGCTATATTCAGGTGCTCCTGAAAATCCTTGACCAGTCCGGTGGGCAAATGAATCGCCTGACCCCGCCTGATTTCTGGGTAGGGGCCGATATATTCGGGATTAATGTACTTGAGGTCCCACAGACTGTAACTGAGTTCCCGGGCTATTTCAAGCATCCTCATATCCCTCTGGACGACCACCCTGACGGTCTGGGTAGGTGGAGGAACATCCCGTGAATCAAGCTTGTGGAAATCAAACTTGCCCAAACTCTCGAAAATAATCTTCATAGCCAGGACCCTGGGGGCATACCGCTCCTGCTCATTGCTATAGTAATCTATCCCCTTAGGTGTCTTGCCCTTGACCAGCAAAACCAAATGCCAGAAGTCGGAATCGCCCTGATCCAGCATGGCCCGTTCCAGTTCTCCAGCCTCATCGCCGGCCCCCTTGCCGCCGTTGGCCTCATCAGGGCCGGGCCGAAGCCCCTGCGTCTCCAGCACCTTGGTCAGACCAAAGTCACCTTTGTTATAAGCCGTCACGGTCAGCAGCCAATCACCAAACACTCGATATGAATTCTTGAGGTACTTGCAGGCCGCCTCAGTCGCCTTTTCCAGGTTGAGGCGCTCGTCGACATTGTCGACAAACTGTAATCCGTACTGATGCGCTGCGGATTTCATGAATTGCCACGGCCCCCTGGCCCCGGCATAGGATGTGGCCCAGAAGTTAAAGTTTGATTCCACCGGGACAAGATATTTCAAATCCACAGGCAGACCTTCCCTGGCCAGTATCCGTTCGACAACAGGAAAACAATCCTTTCCCATATCGATTAGCTGTCCGAGGGTTCCTTCGCGAAAAATAATGGAGTTGGTTTCCCGTTTCACCCGGCGGTAAATAAATGGGTTGGTCAAGTCAACGGATTTACCGCAAAAGGTGACGGCGTCGGGCAGGCGGAAGGCAGGCAGTTGCTGGGCTGCGAGCCGTTTGAGCTGGTCTTCCAGGTGGGCTAATTTAACATCTTTGGCGGAGACGGCTTTGTCAGTCAATCGGCTGTCAAAAAAGAAAAAGAAGCCAAGCAAGGTACCAAGAATGAGTCCGATGGCGATTCCTCTTTGCATGGTGCTCTCCATCCTAAACAGCGAACAAAACAATACTTCCAAAAGTATATTTGCAGGCTATCATCGGCCGACCGGCTCACTGCGCTCGGCGAAACAAAGAACACTGTAGTCTGTAATCACTGCAGATCATGATCTTAGTTCAACCGGCAATGAAGCACAAGAGAATGGGCCGACATGTTGTTCTGACCTGAATGACGGTCACAGTGAGTTGATCGTCGGCATATCATGAGGCACGAAGAACAACAATCCGGGAATTTTAGCATGAGAAACCAACGGAGTCAACGAATTAGAAAGTAACCCGCCGATCCTGCCGGGGGAAAAGCCCACACGCTCCGCCGCCGAACGAAAAAAGCCCACTCCGATGGGAATGGGCTTCAATTCAAATTAACTGTCTCGACTCAGTTTAGGAGGCCAACTCCTCTTTAATAGAAATGGCGACCTTATAGAGAATGGTCAAAATCAAGAAACCCGTGGCCCAAACTCCCAGGGTAATCAATAATTCTGGGGCACTGGGCACGTACTCGGTGACATGCTCCAATGGACTGGGCGTAAAACCACCAGCGATCATACCCATGCCTTTGTCAATCCAGGTACCCAGAAACACGCAGATAGCGCCGGCCAACAAGATCTTCTCATTTGCCCGAGCCTTGCGGGTCAGCAGCAAAGCAATCGCCACCACGCACAGGATCACGGCGGCCCACATCCAAGGGACATAAATCCCGTGACCGTGGAGGCCGACAAAGAGGTACTTGAAATGGAGCATATGTTCCGGAATCCGACTATAGAACACGGTAAATACTTCAAGGAGTAAGAAGAACACGTTCATAATGATGGCATAGGTGACGATGGTGCCCAGCGTCTGAATCGGTTCTTTGCCTGGATCAAATTTGGTCCACCTTCTTACGAGCAGACATAAGATGATCAATAAGGAGGGACCAGCGGCAAAGGCCGAAGAAAGGAACCTGGCGGCCAAAATGGCGGTTAGCCAGTAGCCTCGACCGGGTAAACCACAGTACAAGAAAGCCGTCACGGTGTGGATACTGACTGCCCAAGGGATGGAGATGTAAATCAAGGGCTTAACAAAAGCCGGAGGCGCAACTCCCTTGCGTTCTGCAGCCAAGACCACCCAGCCGATAACGATGTTCAAGAACAGATAGCCATTGAGCACGGTCATGTCCCAAAACAGGACGGATCCGGGCGTGGGGTAGAGAAGAACGTTAAGCATACGCATCGGCCGGCCCAGGTCAGCCAGGATGAACATCAAGCACATGGATACCGCGGCCACCGCCAAGAATTCGCCGAGAATGGTTATCTTGCCAAAGGCTTTGTAATGGTGAAGGTAATAGGGCAAAACCAACATGACCGCCGAAGCCGCGACACCAACCAGGAAGGTAAATTGGGCGATGTAGAACCCCCAGGAGACGTCTCGGCCCATACCGGTGATGGTCAAGCCCTTTTGGTATTGGAGAAAATAGCATCCAGCACCAATCCCGATCAGGACTAGCAGGCCAACGAGGCCAGTCCAATATTTCTTAGGTCCAACAAGAGCTCTTTCAAGCATAGTCACCTCATACTATGTAAAATATCGAAGGGTCCGTACCTAACTGTGGTTTTCGCCTGATGGAGAAGTTGGCGCGCAAAACACGCCTGACTTCGGAGTTAGGATCATCCAGGTCACCGAAGATCAGGGCGTTACTCTTACACGCTTCAACGCACGCCGGGTATAGCCCTTTAGCCAATCTCTCCGTACAGAAATTGCACTTTTCCACCACACCTCGGGTCCGCGTGGGAAATTCTCTGTTCGGAACCTCTTTATCGGCAAAGTATGTCCGAGGATCCCTGAAGTTGAAGCTTCTGGCCCCGTAGGGACACGCGGCCATGCAGTAACGGCAACCGATACACCGGTGCATGTCCATCATCGTAATGCCGTCCGGCCCCTTAAAGGTGGCCTTAGTGGGGCAAACCCGAACGCAAGGAGCATCGCCGCATTGATTACAGAACACCAGAAACGGCTTGTCCTTGACTTCCGGCTTAACGTATTCGTTAGGCGAATCGGGAAAGGCGTTTTCAAAAGGTTCTGCCCAGATCCATTTAATTTCGTCCTTAGTGCCGCTAAAGTCAGGCACATTGTGGCTGGTATGGCAGGCGGTGACGACGTCATGGTAGTCTTCTTCCCTAAGTTTTCGGATGTCTACGACCATGGCCCATCTTTTTCCAGCCGTCAAGGGCGCGGCTTTAAGTGCAGCTTCCAGTTGCTTGCCGGAAAGTACCTCAAAGGCCGACGCAGCACCGACGCCCAGGGCGGTAATACCGGCTATTTTAAGAAAATCTCTTCTATTGAGGCTCATCACTTAGTCTCCTTAGGTTCTTTAGCCTCCGCGGTCTCCTTAGACTCTTTTGGCTCTTTGGGCTCGATATGGCAGTCCCAACAATAAGGTGTGACTTTCAAATAATTGTGGCATTGATCGCAAAACTGCTTTTTACTGGAATGGCACTTCATGCAGGTGTTAGAGAGACTTTTGTCGAAGTGCTTCCCGTCAAAGGCCACGAAAGACCGCTTACTGTCCCGAACCACCTCGTCACGCCAATTGTTCAAGATCTGCATGTGTGAGGTCTTGATGGTGTCCTTGGGCAAGACGCAGTTCTTCACATTCTTCGGGAGCTTGGGATCCGGCTTGGGGGCGGCCCGACCCATATTGAACCAAAAGGGAAATGTCATGAGAATGACGAAGATAACTATTCCGGTTATTATCTTGCCTGAGTCATATAATTTCATTCCTCATTCTCCTCCATCAGGTCTGCTATCTCCTCGCCGCGCAGGTTAGTTGTCCGCTCGTTTTCCCCTTCCAGAACCAGGGCGTTGGCAACCAATTCGTGCAGGCCGGCAACTCTGACTCCGGGAACCCAAAAGTCCATGGACGCAGTCAAAACCGCTCGATCGATGGCACAAATACAACCCAAGCAGTTTACACCATGCTTTTCATGCACATGTTTGACTGCGTTAGCTCGGGGAAGCCCGCCGCGCAGTCTGATATCCATGTTTTCACCGGCATTTAGCCC
>JADFXK010000318.1:0-4684 GCA_015233625.1 Deltaproteobacteria bacterium
AGACGAAGATGCAGTTTCCTTTGCTGCCACTGGCTAACAGGCAAACACGAATCATGGCGGCCCCGGTCAGGCGCCGGTATGGCCGAAGCCACCGGCATTACGAGTGGTATCGTCCAGATCGGAGCTTTCTTCAAAGTCGGCCCGAAAAACCCGAGAGACGATCATCTGGGCGATTCGGTCGCCCCGGCGGATGGTATAGGGATTGGGTCCGAAGTTGACCACAATCAGGCCGATCTCGCCCCGGTAATCAGCATCAATGGTCCCGGGGCTATTCAGCAGCGTCAGGCCGTGTTTCAAGGCCAGGCCGCTGCGAGGTCGGATCTGGGCCTCGTATCCAGGGGGCACGGAAACGGCCCATCCGGTCGGGATGAGTTTGATTTCATTGGGAGCGATGATGAGATCTTCCGGGACGGCGGCGGATAAATCGACCCCGGAGGCACCCGGGGTCATATATCGAGGGATAGGCAGATCTCCGTCCTGGTCGGGACGGATCCGCTTGATCCGAACGATCAACTGTGAGGGTAAATCCGATGGAGACATGGAACACCAGGATTGTGGTTGCGGGTTACCGGTTGCGGGATGCGGATACTTTCGGATACATGTGCTCAAGAACCGAGAAAATCTTCGATCCGGTTGGGCAGAGAAGCTTCGTCAATAGGACCGAGCACGGTCATGGAGAAGCCGTGCGGGTCCAGGGCGCGGGCGGATAGTTCCGATAAATCATCCATGGTCACTCGATCGATACGTTCAATCGTCTCGTCATAGGTAAACTCACGGCCAAAGCAGATTTCGTTCTTGGCCAGACGATTCATCCGGGCGTCCATGTTTTCGGCCGACAGCAGCAATCCGGCCTTAATGTGGTCTTTGGCTTCTTCCAGCTCTTCGGGGACTATGGAGTTCTCCATCAGCCTTTTAACTTCCTTAAGAACCAGGGAAACTGTTTTGGCCACCATATCCGGGTTCACGCCGGCATAAATTTTGATGGCTCCGGTATCGATATAGGCCGCGATGAAGGAATAAATGGAATAGGCCAGTCCTTCGCGTTCCCGAATGGTTTGAAAGAGCCGGGAACTCATATTGCCGCCTAAGATGGTATTGAGGAGGTAGAACTTATACCTGTCCTCGTCGAGGTAGGAAGGCCCGGGTGAGCCGAGAAAAATGTGGGCTTGTTCCATGTCTTTAGTATGAACTTTAAGATGCTGCCGAGGCGTCGGCTTGACCCGATCTTTGGGTTTTTCGCCCCAGGGAAGGGTGGCAAACTGGCTCTGGACCAGGTGCAACAGATCCTCATGGTTGACCCGGCCGACTGCCGCGGCGACAATGTTTCCTGGGGAATAGGCGTGATTCAGGTAGCGGAGAATCCTGTCCCGGTCGATGAGCATGACGGAGTTGTTAACGCCCGCGATCGGTTCGGACAACGGGTGTCCCTCCCAGAAATGCCGGGCGAAGAGAATATGGATCAGTTCATCCGGCGTATCCTCGACCATGCTGATTTCCTGAAGGATAACCTGGCGTTCTCGATCCAGCTCGCCGGAGTCGTAGGTGGACCTGAGGAAAATGTCCATCAACAGGTCCACCGCCCGGGGCAGGTGCTTATCGATGACTTTGGTGTGAAAGCAGGTGTTTTCCTTGTTGGTAAAGGCGTTGGCCATGCCACCGAAGGCGTCAATTTCTTTGGCTATCTGGAGGGTGGACCGGGTCTCGGTGCCCTTAAATATCATATGTTCAATGAAATGGGAGATACCCAGTTCCTCAGCCAATTCATCCCGGGAACCGCTATTAACCCAAATGCCAAAGGAGACGGAGCGAACATGTGAGACTTCTTCGGTAATGATCCGGACGCCATTTTCCAAAACGGTTTTTTTATACACCCCTGACTCCAATATCGGTTGCGGGTTACGTGTTGCGTGTTACGGGTTACATGTTGTGAGTTGCATGTTAGGTGTCACTAATTTCCGGTTGCGAGGATCGATATACGAGTTATACGAGTTAGAGGTGTTGGGTTGCAAGGTCGAGTTAATGATATTTTTAGGGTATCAACCTGTAACATGCAACCTGCAACCCGTAACTCGCAACCGTCTACTCCATCGTGGCCTTGCGGCTGAGTCGAATTTTTCCCTGGGGATCGATCTCCAGAACCTTGACCATGACTTCATCGCCTTCGGAAATAACGTCGCGGACGTTTTTGACTCGGGCGAGGTCTAGCTGGGAGATGTGCACCAGCCCGTCGAGGTTCGGCAGGATTTCCACAAAGGCCCCGAAATCAAGAATTTTCTTAACGATGCCTTTGTAGATTTGGCCCACTTCCGGTTCCTGGACAATGGCCCGGATCATGGCGATGGCCCGGTCGGTGGCGCCCATAATGGATGAGGCGATGTGTATTTTACCGGAGTCTTCGATATCGATGCGGGCGCCGGTTTCGGCCTGGATACCCCGGACCGTCTTACCACCTGGTCCAATAATGTCTTTGAGCCGCTCTGTCTTGACCTCGATGGTCACCAGCTTAGGGGCGTAAGTGGACAATTCGCCGCGCGGGTGATCGAGACCTTTGTCCATCTCGCCCAGGATATGAATCCGGCCGTCACGGGCCTGATAGAGGGCGGATCGGAGGACGTCGCGGGTCATGCCCTGGATCTTGATATCCATCTGGAGCGCAGTGATGCCTTCTGTCGTCCCGCAGACTTTAAAGTCCATGTCGCCGCTATGGTCTTCGTCCCCTATAATATCCGACAGGATGATGGTGGAGTCACCTTCATGGATCAGACCCATGGCAATCCCGGCCACAGGGGCTTTAATGGGTACACCGGCATCCATCAGGGACAAAATGCCGCCGCATACCGTGGCCATGGACGAAGAGCCGTTGGACTCCATAATCTCTGAAACAATCCGGATGGTGTAAGGAAACTCCTGGGCAGACGGGATAACCCGCTTGATGGCCCGTTCGGCCAGGGCCCCGTGGCCGATTTCGCGGCGGCCCGGCCCTCGAAGATTCTTGGCTTCGCCCACGCTATAGGGCGGGAAGTTATAATGCAACAGAAATGACTTGAACGAATCGCCGGCGATGGATTCTATTTTTTGCTCATCTTGAGAGGTGCCCAGGGTGGTGATGACCATGGCCTGGGTTTCACCTCGGGTGAACAAGGCTGAACCGTGGGTCCGGGGTAGAAGCCCTACTTCGCAAGTAATGGGCCGAACCTCATCAAACCTGCGGCCATCGGTCCGCCGCTTTTCCGTGACGATCATCTGACGCAGCAGCAGTCGTTCCAGGTCGTAGAAGCAGTTTTTGATATCCTTTTCTTGACCGGGGAATTGCTCGGCCAGTTGACCCAGCACAAAATGCTTGGCCTCTTTAACCCGGTCGTGCCGGGCCATTTTGTCGGCCACGGTAATGGCTTCCTTCAGTGACGCGGTCCCGACTTCGGTCACCCGGGCCATTAGTTCCGGATGCTCGACTCGGGGCGGGACTGGCCGTTTAGCTTTTCCGGATAGCTCGATGAGTTTTTCCTGGGCCTCGATGGCCGGTTGCATGGCCTGATGGGCAAAGAAGATGGCGTCAAGCATTTCATCTTCCGGAATAAAGGCGCCCCCGCCCTCGACCATGACAATAGCATCCTTTGATCCGGCCACGACCAATTCCAGATCCGATCTTTCCAGGTCGGCCTTGGACGGATTGACCACAAACTGGCCGTCGATCCGGCCTAGCCTGATGCCGGCTATCGGTGAGGCAAAGGGGATGTCTGAAACCGCCAGGGCGGCTGAGGCCCCGGTGATGGCCAGGACATCAGGCTCGTTATCTTGATCCATGGACAAGACGGTGGCGATAAGTTGCGTCTCATAACTCCAGCCGTCAGCAAACAAGGGCCGGATTGGTCGGTCGATGAACCGGGAGGTCAAGGTCTCTTTGTCGCTGGGGCGACCGATTTCACGCCTGAAAAAGCCACCAGGAATGCGGCCGGCGGCGTAGGACATTTCTTGATAATCAACAGTCAAGGGAAGAAAATCGATACCTTCCCGAATATCATCGGTGGCTACGGCCGTAACCAGCACCATAGTTTCGCCATAGGTGACTATTACCGCCCCACTGGCTTGTTTGGCCAGTCTTCCTGTTTCAACGGTAAGTGGGCGTCCGCCCAATTCAACAGTGACACTTTGTTTCATTTCGTTGTCCTCTTTTCCAGGTTCCGCAGGAAGGCCATCCTATGGCAGATTACCCTGAATACATTGTAGAAAAATCGGCGCAGGAGAACCCAAGATTCATTTGGCCCTCGTCGCGGGTACCCTTCAGTGTTGTGGGTTGCGGTTACGAGATGTGGATTGGGAACTCTGTGTGAGGTGGGTCCAGGCCCTAACGGCCGCCCAAGTTTCCTCAAAACAGACTCGAACCACCCTGTTAACTTAAGGATAACAGGGACGAATTAAAGGTCGCATGTAGCCCGCAACATGCAACCTGGAAAACGCCTCCCGCAACCCGACTGGATAGGACGTGCTTTGGCATTTGTCAGTCCGGCAATCATACCTGATGGCGCCGGGGCGCACCAAGGCCCCCAGCGTTCATCGCCAAGGCCCAAAGAACGCAACTTAGCCACTGGGCCGGGAAAATGCCGGTAGTTGAATCAACGGCTGTGTCCTTTGCGTCTTGGCGATGACTTCCTGACAAGGCGGTGCCAAAAAACGCCGTTCCTGA
>JADFXK010000318.1:4715-5216 GCA_015233625.1 Deltaproteobacteria bacterium
CGAGATTCCAATCCCTACTTTCTAATCCCTAGCTCTTTAATGATCGTCCTATATCTATCTATATCTTTTCTTTTAAGATAGTTAAGGAGCCTTCTGCGCTGTCCGACCAGCTTCAACAAGCCGCGGCGGGAATGGTGGTCTTTGGCATGAATCTTAAAATGTTCGGTCAAATATTTGATCCGCTCACTCAACAAGGCAATTTGGACTTCTGGTGAGCCGGTGTCCACGTCATGAAGTTTGAATCGATCTATCAAATCTCTTTTGTTATCTGCTGTTAAGACCACGTCTGATTCCCTCCTGATAAGAACCTGCCAGGTTATTTTACAGTATCTACGATGAAGTTCCGTGAGCTGTGTGGCTGTGCTCAGGGCTGGTCGATTCTCCCCCTTAAGGGGAACTACACTGCCGATAAAATAATGATCAGGCTCCAATAACTCGCAAGCAACGAAACGAGATGCCGTCACCTTCGCCTGGTTCCGCCTCGAACATGGCGATCAATTG
>JADFXK010000319.1 GCA_015233625.1 Deltaproteobacteria bacterium
CCCCAGCAGGATCAACGGAACCGACAGAGTGAAGGCGAAGGCGCCCAGGACGCCGTCAATGGAAAAGGTGGCGTCGATCACCTCCAGGTAAAGAATTTTACTGATATCGGAAATGTTTCCTTTGGATTCCAGAAGATTCCTTTCACTGTGTTCGGCGTTCATCTTAAAGCCCTGCGTAATAACAAATGCCGTTGATCCCACTACCGCCCCAAAGGCAATCTTATCATTCTCGGCCATCGCCGCCCAGACCAGGACGGCCAGGATAATAGACACTACGACGTAGAACCAGGCGCCCTGGGCATGGAAAAATGATTCCCCCCACAGTCCATAGTTCTTCTCTTCCAGGAACAACCAGTGGAAGAACAGGAAGACCAAAAAGACTCCCCCTCCCATCAACAGGACCGGGGCCGATTTTTCCATTGCCCCTTTTACCTCCGGGTCGTTACTGAAAGTGGCGGTAAGCGCCGCCAGAGGTCCGCGTCGCCATCCAGACGATGAACCAGGGCAACAAGGCCCGGACTACAAAAACCGCTATCAGCAGGCCGTAGATCAGGAACCACCGCCGGGCCCTGGGGCTCATGGTGGATAGAACTTCGGCATTGATAATCGCATTGTCTATGCTGCTGATGGTCTCGAACAGGCATAAGCCGGAGACTATGAGAAACATTGATAAAATACTCATATTAGGCACCGTGAACAATAATCGTCAGGAATTGAAATCTTGCTTTTTCCGCCGGGCAGTGTTGGACGGCATACCCCTTACCGGACAAAAACTTCAATAGATAGGCCCGCCAGGGGTGTCTTCAATATACGGCGGGTCACCTAATCTAGCCCAGGATCAGCAAGGCACCGTTATTTGCTGGTTTTGTCTGAATCTTCATCCGTTCCTTGTAGTTCTTTGGTGATGGTTGAGACCCGCCTCTCACTTCGATTGGATTCCCTTGCCGGTAGAATGCACAGGCTTTTCCGTCGCTGCAAATGCAGCCTTCAAGTCCGATAATCCGTAAGGTTTGTGCAAAAACGCTTGAGGCCACTCTGGATGTTCTTCTTGCATCACCTGCGCCTCATCGTAACCGCTGGCTAAGATAACCGGGATGTCGGTCCGCACCGCTCTTAGGGCCGAAAGCGTTTCCCATCCGTTCATTCCGGGCATGGTGAGGTCCAGGAGGACCAGGTTGAATTCGTGCTTGCGTACCCGAAATATCTCCACCGCCTCATAACCGTCACCAGCCGTAACCACTTTATAGCCCAACAACCGCTCCAATATGGACTGCGCCGTATTGCGAACCATGGGCTCATCATCGACCACCAGGATCAAACCTCCAGCTTCTACCGCCTTAGAGACGATCGGCTCTTCCTTTGGGGATGGGAGTGCTTCCTGGGTATGTATAGGGAAGAACACCCGAAAGACGGCACCGCAACCAGGGCGGCTGTCTATGGCAATGGCTCCATCCTGGGCTCGCACCAAACCCAGGACCACGGACAGCCCCAGACCCCGTCCGGTGAACTTGGTCGAAAAGAACGGGTCAAAGATTTTTTCCTGGGTTGCCGCATCCATCCCGCAGCCTGTATCGGATACCGAAAGGCAGACGTAGTCTTCTCTATTCAAATCCCAATCCAGCGGAAACAAGCGCAATTCCCGCGTCTCCGCCTTGCCGACGATGCGGAGCGCCAAGACGATTTCTCCTTCCCCTTCACCGATCGCTTCTAAGGCGTTAGTCACCAGGTTGCTCAGGATTTGCTTTATATGAACACTATCGCCCAGAATGATCGGTCCCGCGGGAGGAATCTCGGTCTTCAGATATACCTTACCCGGTATTGATGCGCTGAGAAGAGGGAGCGTTTCTCTGACGGCTTCCACAAGGTCGAGGGGTTCCTTCCGCCCCGTGGTTTGGCCCAGATATGCGAGCATCAGGTGACTGATTTCAGCCGCCTTATGAGATGCCTTTATAGATTTGACAAGATACGCCCGAACATCTGATTCTTGTGGCAAATCGTACAGAGCCAACTCCAGATTCCCCATCACCACACCGAGCATGTTGTTAAAATGATGGGCAATAGAGCCGGCCATGCGGCCCAGACTTTCGGCTTTCTGGGCCTGCTGGAGTTGACGTTCCAGATTCATCCGCTCATCCTCCGCCCGCTTGAGTTCGGTGATGTCGCGGGCGGTGGAAAGAGAGCCGGTTACGTGCCCCTGTTCGTTCTTGAGCACCTTGAACCGCCAGGAAAGAAGGCGTTTCTCACCATCTTGCCGGCGCTGCCAACTATCGAGGCGGATGACCTGGTCAGAGTCGTTGAACATGGGGTTCACCATGTCATAAGTGTTCTGTTCTCCTTGAAGAGAGATGGAGGCTTCGCGGCCGATGACATCTTCTCCGAAGAACCTCAGCCCGGCCTGGTTGGCCCAGGTATACGTTTTGTGAATATCCATTTCCATGATCATGTCGGGAACCGAGTCCAGGATGGCGGCATTGCGGGCCGACAATTGGCGCAGCGCGTCCTCCCGGCTCCGAAGAACTCCGGCCATCCGGCGGAAATGGTCCACCAGATCATTAATCTCCTTATAGCTGGGCGGCCTCTCTTCAAGGGTGTATTGCCCGTCGGCAATTCTCCGGGTGTCGTGGACAAGTCGCGAGAGAGGGGCCGAGACCCTTCGCAAACTGAGAAAAACGATAATCACGGCCATGAGAACAATCACGACAGTCCCCGTTCCGAACAGAGCCCGGATGCGGGCAACCGGCTCGAAGGCTTCATCGGCAGGCACCGTAATAACTACCATCCATCGGGTATGCGGCACGCGGGACAGGCTGGCCAGATAGTCTCGGCCGTCTTCCCGGTAGGATAAATTCCCTTCCATGAGCTGGTTCTTCCGACCACTGGACAACAGATGTTTCAGATTATATCTTTCTGATATCTTTTGGCGATCGGGATGAGCGATGACTGTGCCTTCCTGGTCTACGATCAAGGCACACCCCTGCCTGCCGGCGCTGATTTTGTCGGTGACGGCGTTGAGCGAGGCGAGGTCGAGAGACCCCACGATCATGCCACCTTTAACGGGAAAGGCCAGAGTGAGCGTCGGCTTCCCGGTCAGCATGGAGATGAAGGTCGGTGACCAGTAGGGCTGATTCTGGCGTTTGGCTTGAGAATAAAATGTTTGCCCCGAACAGTTGATGCCGATGACATTGGGGTCCGGCGGGAACATGAATCGGACGATCCCTTCCTCATCCAGGATCTCAACAGATTCGAACTCTTTGATGGTTTTCATCATGCTGCCCAGGTAGACGGTGATATCATCTTCCTTGGGGTAGCGTTTCTCGATGACGGTTTCTTCGATTTGCCTTAGGAAAGAAAATGAGTTCTGGAGAAAGGAGTCAACTTCCGCGGAGAGGGATTGGGCGATGAGCAGGTTTTTGGTACGGACAGACTGAGCGACATCCGCACTGATGATTCGCCCGGCGATGAACCCCATCACCAAAATGGGCAACCCGCCCACAAAGACGAAGGAGAAAAGAAGAATGGCCTTAAGGCTATAAGTGAATCTCTTCATTGCTCTATGGCCTTGAACCGGTTATTCGAAATCGTTATGACAAAGACTTTTCGCCTGGCATCCCCATAAGAGTCTATCTCGAAAGTCCCCTGGAGGCCCTGGAAGGTCTTCTGCTTCAGAATCGTCTCTTTCAGTTGTTGAGGATCGGGGTTCACATAGAGCGACTCTTTCAGGACCATAACGGCGTCGTAGCTGAATATGGCGGCAAATGTCGGCCCATCACCACCGAAGCGGGTCTTGAATTTGTCTTTGAAGGCCACAAAAGGCCTGGCCTGGCTGTCCAGATCCTGATACATGGTGCCGATAGCTCCTTCGACGGCCGGCCCCCCATGATGGAGCAAATCCGGCGTCTGGGCCCAGCCGCTTATAAAAATGGGTATCTTCGATCCCGTCATGCGAACGTGCTGGCAGATCATCGCCGTGTCGATCGCGCTGGCGGCGATAATGATTCCGTCCGGGTCTGTCCTGAGGACCTCCTGGACCAAGTTTTTGAAAATAATGCCGGGTCCGGCAGTAAAGGTAACCATGGAGACAACCTGTCCTCCCAGGCGTTCGAACTTCGACTTAAAATTGGCAATGAATTCCTCTGAATAGGTGCGATTGGACAGGTCGTAGACGGCGGCCACCCGGCGGAGCCCGGTTTTCTCGAAAGCATAGCTCGCCCCAATGTTGGTGAGAAGAGTGTTGGGATCGATCACCCTCAGGAAATAGTCGTCGATCCCCGTCAGTTTGTTCGTGCTTGTCGTGGGGCTGATCATGAGGATCTTGCGCTGGTTCATCAGGGGCACTGCGGCCTCGGACATGGCGCTGGTCATGTGGCCGATGATGGCAATCACCTTCTCGTCGATCAGCTCCCGGTCAACCTTTAGGGCTGTTTGCGGATCCTGCTTGTCATCCTTGGTAATCAGCTTCAACGGCCTCCCGTTGATACCTCCCTGCTGGTTGATCTCTTCCACGGCCAACATCGCCCCGTTTCGCCCCTGGATTCCCAAATCGGAACTCCGCCCGGTCAGGCCGCCGACAAAGCCGATCCGGTATGGGTCCATGTCGGCAGCGCCGATGGTTCCCACGCAGCAAAAAGCGGCGTAGAACACCATAAGGACTAACAGCACCCTACCTATCCACCGCATCGGAGAGGATGTCGTTGGTCGTTTTGCCGCACCGGGAAGAGAGATCCGCGCAGAAGTCCTTCCTATGCTCACCCCAACCCGTAAATTCCTGCACCTGACATCATTCATAACGGCACCCTCATGTTCTTCCATTTCCGGCAAACATTCTATCGGTGTCGGATATCTCATCTTTTCATCATATACGGAAGCGAAACCGGGTACAAGGTTTTTTTATGATCAGGTTAAGGCTGTCAAAATTAGAATTGCTGCTGGTCAGACATAACCCTTGACGCGATCACCGCGATTATGATAACTTTTTAAGTTCGGCCTGGTGTGAGCCGCAGCAGATGTAACCCCGGAGAGTTAACGAAAACCCCGCAACCCGCAAAGGAGTGTCTCGATGAAGGCCCTACTGGCCTTGGAAGATGGAACGGTATTTGAAGGTACCTCGTTTACCTGCGCCGGAGAAGCTGTCGGCGAGGTGGTGTTCAATACTAACCTCACGGGATATCAGG
>JADFXK010000031.1:0-19197 GCA_015233625.1 Deltaproteobacteria bacterium
ACATTCCCGGCCATATCGTAAAGACCATAGCCATTGGCACTGTAATTCCCTATCGGGGTGGTGCCCCCTTTACAGCCATAATAGTTGGCCTTACTGCAGTCAATGTGATCACTATATCTGCCCCCTATGCTGGGCCAGGGATAGTGATGCTTATCCAGACCGCCTCGGGATGCTTTCTCCCACTCCGCCTCGGTGGGCAGCCGGTACCCGTTGGACGTCCACTTGACCATATCGTTGGTGATATCCTTTTGTCCCGTCCGATAGACCGTCTTCTGCGCTGCGTCCGTATAATAAGCGGGTGTCCGCCCTTCTTTTTCCGACCGGGCATTGAGCCATTTCAGCACATCACACCAGCTCACCGCATAAACCGGATGATCATCAGCCTTAGCCGAACCCAGATAGTCAAACCCATACTCGTGATCTTTGGCCCAATCATAAACAACTTTCCATTGCTTTCCGGTGACTGGATATTTCTCTAAATAAAAGGCGCTGACGAAAACCTTATGTACCGGAAGTTCGTCTATATCGCCTTCTTTGTACGGGTCGCCCATATGGAACTCACCTGCCGGGATCAAGACCATATCGCCGGCCGCCGGACTCTCCGCCGGTGCAGCCGCAAAGACTAGGGCGGCCATGACCAACCACACACCCGTCACCAGGCCGGCGACCGCCACCAGCCCGTTTATCCGATGTATTTTCAACCCAATCCTCCTTTTCGGGATTACCGATATCTGTTTGATCAGGGCCGTTTGATTAGCTGCGAAGCCCAGTCCACTAAAAATGATAACTAGCCGACATCAAGAACGTGTGCTGATCATCGTCCGTTGTGGCGTCAGGAATCTGAAGCCAGATATTTTTAGCCTCCCGGCCCAGCGATACTGGTAAGTCAAGCTTAGCACCATATCTCCGATCATATACCCAGTGCCCAGGCTGCATCACCTAATCTTTTCCCCAGGTTATGAGCCATCCCCGCAGTCTGCCGCCTGAATATTTTGATACCAGAATAAATGCATAACATCATTTTACCCTTGTGTCAAAAAATAATTGGTCAGATTTATTCCTTTTCTTCTTGGGATATCAGGCTATTATTTAAGGACAAATGGGCCTCGGCGAATAACGGCGGAGAAGGCCGCGCCTGAGTTGCGCCGATCCAGATGGTAGGAAATGCGATCGGCTGTCCAGAGGCGCTGCTTTTGTCGGTCCTAACATTAAAAATAATTTGTTTTATGGCTAAATAATGGGTATAATTGACAAGGTCATTCTTGACGCGTTTGAACGCACCTGTCGCTGACATAGGGGAGAAAAGGATATAGGTATGTCTGGTAAGAACCTTTTTAAAATTCTGGCTGTTAGCTTGATCATATTGTCCCTGGCCGGTGAGGTCTTGGGGATGACGGTGAAGATAACGGCCATTGGTCCGGGCAATGATGATCAGGGCAGTATCACCCACCTGGTTCAGCCCGGTGCGACAGTCTGCTTCAACATGTTCTTTTCGGTCGGCGGCACCGGGAATGTTGATTTCCTGATTAAGGTTTCAGATGCGAAAGGTACTGACATACCGGGCCTGGCGTGTAAAGGATCCTACCAGGCCAAGGATGGCAACTCGTACTGGCATCCCGTCGTTAATCTTCCGCCGGACCTCACTCCCGGCAAATACACCATGGCCGGCAGCATCTCCAGCGGTGGACAGGAACTGGCTAATTCCAAGGGTGAGTTCTTTGTTCAGGGTGGAACAGATCATCTCTGGATCTATAAGATGGACGTAAGTGCCACTAAAGATGGCCCGGCCCTGTCTCAGGTCTCACCGGGGTCCACCTTTTTCATGCGGGTCTATTTCACTATGAAAGGCCCAACCTCCGGAGATAAAGCTCAGATCATGCGGTGGACAATTAGACCGGACGGGCAATATGATTCCACCCTGACGGATTCAGCAACATTTGATGTCGCCGACGGAAGCTGGGTGAATTGTAAACAATTCACTTTACCGGCCGACGCGGTTAAAGGCAGTTACACCTTCTGGGCCGTGGTCTCCGTTTCCGGCAGTGTGGCCGGCTGTGATGCCGGGATCGGTCGGTTTGAAGTCGCCACCGGGGCCCAAAAGGCCACAGAGAAGGCTCGGCCGGTTCCGGCCGTGAGGCACATCCCATCTCCGGCCACAGGCTGGTCCGACCTGAGGCTTTATGGAGGGCAGGTTGTCTCCATCGCGGTTGACCCCAGCGACGGCAATATGGTTTTCGCCGGGACTTATGGCGGCGACGGTCTGTTCAAAAGCAACGATGGGGGCCAAACCTGGCAAGCCGTGCCGGGATTTCGGAATGGAACCGTGTATGGTATTTCCGTATCACAGGCCGACCCCAATATTATTTGGGCTATCGAAGACACTACGGGAGTCTATCGGAGCACGGATAAAGGGATGAGCTTCATCTCGTCTCTTCCCGCCATGGGTCATAACTGGAATTCTATCGCCGTCCATCCTCAGAAGCCCGAAGCAGCTCTGGTCGGGACTGGTGGATCCGGTAACGCTTTTGACGCCGGATTCATTTTCTATACCGAAGATGCCGGGCAAAGCTGGAGTCAACTCCCGCAGGTCTTTGACTACCCTGTCTGGTCCATCGCCATAAATCCTCAAAATGACGCGGAGATTTGGGTCGGCACAGGCCGTTATAAAGACACGGGGAAAAATGGCAGCCTCTACAAGAGCGGAGATAGGGGCCGGAGCTGGATCAGGGTGGTTACCGGTCTGGTCAGCGATTACCGGCTGCTGGCCATCAATCCGGTTAACCCCAAGATCATCTTCGCCGGTGGGACCGGGGGGCTGGTCAGGTCAATCGACGGTGGACGCACATGGACTGTGACCACGCCGGTGTCTTGCTATAGCTTGGCCCTGGATCCCACCAATCCCCAGGTCATCTATGTTGGAAATTCAACAGATGAGCGGTTACTTTTTAAAAGCATCGACGGCGGTGAGACTTGGGAAAGCATCCCCTTGGGACTTAATGCCCTGGCCCTGGCCGTAAACCCGAAGCGACCCCAGCTAGTCCACCTGGGCGACCTATTCCAGGGCGTATTTATCAGCCGGGACGGCGGCCGGACCTTTACTCCGGCTAACGACGGCATCAAGGCCAACCTGATAATGCGGCTGGCCCCTGATCTGACCTCAGCCGGAGACTTGTTGGCGGCCAGCGTGTCCGGACTGTATCGTAGAACTGCCGACAACTCCTGGCAAGAACTGACCGGCGTCAGCGACTGGTTCTATTCCGTGGTGCAACATCCGGTCAATCCGGAAATAATCTATACCGGGAGCTTCTGGGCCCTATTCAAATCCATAGACAATGGCCGGACATGGACACGGACGGCACTAGATCGTTATTTCGACGGCACCCTTAAAGTAGTATCGGTGGCCATTCCCCAGTCCGGCGGTGACACTGTTTACGTAGCCACCCAATATTACGATGTTAGTGTCCAAGGCATGGTCCTCCGGAGCCCGGATGCCGGGACCACCTGGCGGCCTATTTTCGCGATCAACCAACCGGTCAATGCCGTGGTTATCTCACCGGATAACGAGAACCTGTTGATGGCTGGAACCGGTTGTTTTTATTCTCCCGGATGTCCGGGGAACCTGTTCATCTCACCGGACAGAGGGCGCACCTGGATAAGTACTTTCACCAACGCGGTGGTCAACAACATCACTATCAGCTCGGACCTGCCCAGAAAGATTTATATAACTTGCGGCAGCAGCGGAGGTGGCTACTATGGAGTCTTTGCCAGTACCAACCTGGGTCTAACCTGGAACAAGCTCACCCCGGAAGATGTGGTGGATGGGTTTGTGAATCTGAAGATCGACCCGGCCGCACCTGGTCTTCTGTACCTGGCCTCGTTCAGACACGGTATTTACTCCAGTTCCGACTTTGGCTCTAACTGGACCTCCTGGGGAATGGAGGATTACAAGTTGTACGACCTCCTGGCCGTGGGAGGAAAAGCCACCAACAACAGCCAGATGGTTAAGGATGATGACGGGACGACCAGGTTATATGCTGGATCCGCCAGCGGTGTGTCCCGGAAATCAGGCGGCGGCGTGGGCTGGGTGATCGGGGAAGTTCGAGATACCAACAATCAGTTGCTGGACAATATGATTGTCGAGACGGCTGGATCAATGGATTATACCATCGGCGGCCGATTCCGGCTGGCCGTAGCGGATGGTCAATACTCGATCAAATGTTACGGGGCCGGCCACCAGGCCATGACATTTCCCAATCGGGTGGATGTGGCCACGGGTGCTGAAGTGCCCTTGAACTTCACCCTGGCGCCGTCGAAAGCAGCGGTGGCCTTCCGGGCGGCCAACGACATCTGCAGTCAAAAGGATACCCCGGAGGTGACCATAAATTACTGCGGTCAGGGTGACGGCGAAGAATATTTGGCGGTATTCCCGCCGGATGTCACCGGACGGTTCTTTTGCCTGGATAAACAGGGGAACCCGCTGGGGGACAATCTGCCCTCCCCTAGGGCTAAGGTGACTCTGACTCCGAATTTTAATAATGGAACCGACAAGTTTAAACTCAGTTTTTCAAGCCCCGGCCGATACACCCTGTATACGGTCATAATCCCTCCGGGAGGCGATATCGCCGACTTCAGCTCCTGGTTAGGTTATGACAAGGCGACCTTTAATGTTGATTGAAAGAGGATAATGCGCCCAGGGCCGGCGGGGCCGTGGTTACCTGGTCGATAACGGCATACATAATAGTCACAATCGTTCTTTTGTGACACCGTCACCAGGGTCAGCACCGCGTCACCTTAGGCGGAATCCAATCCTGTCGGCTAAGGTCCTTCTCAATGGCTGGCCGAATTCACAAACCAGACAGAAATGGAGATTTTGATGCGAAAGTTGTTTATCTTTGTGTTTGTTCTGTGTCTAATCCCGTTGTCGGTGTCAGCCGGGGAGGATCTCAAATTTGCCCCACCCCTGGCGGCTGACGCCGTCTTTCCCGCCCCCCAAGATGTCGCCGGCCGGGCCACGGGTTTTGTCCGTCCGCCCTATGACTTGTCCGCGGCCGTGCCAGGGGAAGGCTACAACTACCCCTTAGAAGGACGGGCCGTTCCTAGAGAATACCAGGCCAGCTTTAGCCTGCCCAACATCACCCCGGTCAAGGATCAAAACCCCTGTGGCGTCTGTTGGGGTTTTAGCTCGGTGGCCGGACTTGAAGGCAAAGTCAATATCGCCACCGGCGGCTCGGCTAATCCGGACTACTCCGAACAGAATATTAAGAATTGTTATCAGGATATCGCGGCCGGGGGGGACAGGTGTCAGACCGGCAGCAACATACTCACCGCTAACGCGTACTTAAGCATCCACGGGGCGGTTCAAGACGCCTGTGATCCATACGACCCCAATCAAAATACCTCCTGCAAAACCACCTGCTCCGCCCAGGTCTTCCCGGCTGAATTACGGATGATCAGCTATGACCAGACCGCTTCTCCAGACGATATCAAGTACGCCTTGACCACCTATCAAAGTCCCGTCATGACCACGATGTATGCCGATAGTGCCATGGCTTATACCGCCGGCGCCCCGGCTTTGTGCGGTAACGTCGGCGCAGATACTAACCACGCGGTAACTATTGTGGGCTGGGATGACCATAAAACCGCGGCCGGTTCGTGTAATCCCGGTGCCTGGTTGGTCAAGAACTCCTGGGGGACCGGGTGGGGAGACAAGGGCTACTTCTGGATCGCTTATGGACAGCGATCGATTGGAGTATGGTCGGGCGTCTACTCCGGCTACCGGACACCTTACTCCGGCGATACGGTTTATCACTTCGATGAGGGTTTTAACGGCTTCACCGGGGGATATAAAACCACCAATTATGCGGCCGTGGTTTTTTCGGCTAAGGCAAATGCCACGCTTAAACGAGTCGAATTCGCCACTTCCAAGCCCAACTCCACCTACGAGATTAAGGTGTTTAGTACCTGGAACGGCCCCACCGCCGCTCCCTCCGGCCAACTCGGGACGACCCAGACTGGCAATATCGTCCAGTCGGGATACTATTCGGTGGAATTGAGCACGCCGATTAATTTGACTGCCGGTAGCACCTTTGTCGTCCAGGTTAAGACCACCACCCCGGCGGGTGAAGGTTACGGCTTCTACTTCGACGGCAACCACAAGCCGGGTCCGGCCGGGGTCAGCTTTATCGGCAATGACGGAACCACCTGGTCCGATACCTCCACCTTCCAAGGCGGATCAGGACCGGTCATTGTCCATGCGGTGACCACCACCTCTTCAACCCCGACGCAAACTTACGATGGCATTTGGGCCGGCCAACAGACCAACTTACACATATACTACCAAACCTACGATAATAATGGCGCCGCCTGCGTCTCCACCTATGACGGCAAAACTATTTCCGCCACCTACGACCCGGCCCCCCAAGGCAACGTTTACAATGGCGGGGACGTTCCTACCGGAGGCCAAAATTTCACCATTAAGATGGAGTTTATTTCACCCACTTCCGCCAATTACACCCTGACCGACCTGAAATTACATAAAACCGATGCTCAGGCCGTGACCCTGTCATCGCCCGGAGCGGCGAGCGCTGTCACCGACGGCGTCTGGGTGGACACGGCCAATGTCCAGCGGTTCTATTATCAGACCTACTGCGGCGGTGGAGCTATTTTCTTGTCTACCGCCGATGTCCTGACGGCTAAGGTCTTTTATGATCCCAACCCCACCGGCGGGCGATTTAATGGGCAAGATATCTATCAGCCGCCTCAAGATAAAGCCGGTTTCATCGTCGGCCCCCGCCAGAGTACGGTGACCATTGGCCCCGTTAACGGCGGCACTCCTAGCACCTGTACGGTCACTCGCCTGGCTTCCGCCAAGATTGGCTCTAATTCTTGCACCCCAACAACCATAACCACCACGACGACGAGTGGCCCCACGATTACGAACACGACAACAACCGCGACAACCACCACCATTACCAACACGACCACGACCATACAACCAACGACTTGCTTGTGGACAGCCATTGCCAATCTGTGCTGCAAGAGCGGAACGCTTATTTTTAGTTGCACCATGGACGGTGTGACCAAACAATCGGTCAGCACTAGTTGTTCTACGGACTCCTCAGTGGAGGACTACACCCAAACAACTCCAGGGAGCAAGATCATAGGGGTCAAGATTGTGGGATGCGGGGCCGGCACCATCGACGAAGTCACGTTGACGTCTCCCTCCCCAATGTTAGCCGGGAAAAAGTATGTCATCTCGGCAGAGGTTGACAGTAATGGAAAACCGACGTACTTGCTTTACACTGCCACGGCAGACGCCCCGGCGGACCGGTCTGACGCTCCAGGCAAAGGGTTGGTGCTTGAGGGAAGACTTATTGGGCCGTCGGGTGGAAAACTCCCGGACGGGGTTAGTAGTTTAACTCATTGAACCAGAAAGTTACAGGTAGGCTGTGGGACTTTATGTTTGGCCGTGTAGCCGCTTCAACCAAGTTTGGCACTGAAAGGATATGATTATGTCCGGTAGGCGCATTTTCAAAATCCTGGCCATTAGCTTCATCATCTTGTCCCTGGCCGGTGAAGTATTGGGGATGAGCGTGAAGATCACAGCCGTTGGTCCGAGCAATGATGATCAGGGCAAGATCACCCCCCTCGTTCAGCCCGGCTCCGTCGTATACTTCAACATGTTTTTCTCACTCACCGGTTCAGGAGATATTAATTACCTGATTAAGGTCTCAGACGCGAAGGGCAAGGCGATACCGGATCTGGAGACTAAAGGAGACTGGCCGGCTAAGGATGGCACCTGGTACTGGCATCCTATGGTTAACCTCCCGCCCGATCTTGGTCCCGGAAAATACACCATGGTCGGCAGCATCTCCAGTGGCGGGCAGGAGCTGGCTAATTCCAAGGGTGAGTTTTTTGTGCAGGGTGGGACGGACAATATCTGGATCTCTAAGATGGACGTGAGCGCGACTCAGGACGGACCGGCCCTGTCTCAGGTCGCACCGGGAGCCGTCTTTTTTATGCGGGTTCATTACACGATAAAGGACGCCACCTCCGGAGATAAAGCCCAGATAACGCGGTGGACAATTAAACCGGATGGGCAATATGATGCCGGCCTGGCGGATTCGGGGACAATTGACGCGGCTGACGGAAGCTGGGTGGCATCTACCCAGTTTACTTTACCGGTCAATGCCGTGACGGGCGTCTATACTTTCTGGGCCTTGGCCGCCGTTTCCGGTGGTCTGGTCGGCTGTAATGCGGGGATCGGCCAGTTTGAAGTCGCCGGCGGAGGGACGAAGGTGACCAGGATGGCTCGACCGGTTCCGGCCACGCGGCGCGCCCCTCAGCCGGCAGCCGGTTGGTCTGACCTGGGGCTTTACGGCGGACAGATCAAATCCATCGCGGTTGACCCCGGCGATGGGAATGTCGTTTTCGCCGGCACCTATGGGGGTGACGGCCTGTTCAGAAGCAACGATGGAGGCCAAACCTGGCAATCCGTACCGGGATTCCGGAATGGCATCGTGTATGGGATTTCAATTTGCCGGTCCGACCCCAATATAATCTGGGCGATCAATGATCCTACGGGAGTCTATTTAAGCACTGATAAAGGGGCAAGTTTTAACCTGTCTAATATTTTCACCTATTCCAATTATTTTACCATCGCCGCCCACCCGCAGAATCCGGCAGTCGCCCTGGTTGGGACTGGAGGATACGGCGGAGTATATTATGCGGGTCACCTTTTCTATACCGTAGATGCCGGCCAAAACTGGTCTCAACTCCCCCAGATATTCGACTACCCTGTCTCATCCATCGCATTCAATCCTCAAAACGACGCGGAGATTTGGGTCGGCACGGGCTACTATTCCTTCACTGGAGATAACGGCAGCTTGTACAAGAGTGGAGATAGGGGCCAGAGCTGGACCAGAGTCGCCACCGGCCTGGCCAGCGATTATCGGCTGCTGGCTGTTAATCCGGTTAACCCCCGGATAATTTTTGCCGGTGGGGCGGCGGGATTGGTCAGATCCGTTGACGGCGGGCAGACCTGGAATGTGACTAAGCCCTTGTATTGCGGCAGCCTGGCTCTGGATCCGACCAACCCCCAGATCGTCTATGTCGGAACCGGCAATAGCCTGATCTATAAAAGCGTCGACGGTGGTGAAACCTGGGAAAGCCTTGCCGTGGGACTCAACGCCCTGGCCCTGGCCGTCAACCCGAGGCAATCCCAGCTTGTTCATCTGGGCGACCTATTTCAAGGAGTATTTCTCAGCCGAGATGCGGGCAAAACCTTTACTCCGGCGAACGATGGCATCAAGGCTAATCTTATCCTGCGGCTGGCTCCTGATCTGACCACCTCTGGAGACTTGCTGGCTGCGACCGTATCTGGACTCTATCGCCGCAAGTTAGATTTTTCCTGGCAAGAACTGACGGGAGCGGGTGTCGAGTTCCGGGCGGTGATGCCACATCCAGTCAGTCGAGCTACAATCTACGCCGGCGCGGATTGGTATGTCTTCAAATCCGTTAATAATGGTCGGACCTGGATCAGGACGGCGCTGTATCAGTATTTCGCCGGCGCCCCCATGGTCGCATCGTTGGCCATGCCTCAATCCGGTGGTGACACCGTTTATGCCGCCACCCAAGACTATGTTAGTGTAAAAGGCATGGTTCTGCGGAGCCTGGATGCCGGGGCCAATTGGGGTCCTGTTTTCACCATCAATCAACCTGTTAATGCCGTCGTTATTTCACCGGATAACGTGAACCTGATGCTGGTTGGGACCGGATGTTTTTATGCGCCGGCATGCCAGGGTAATCTATTCAGCTCCCCGGACAGAGGACGCACCTGGATAAGAACCGTCAGTCTTTTTATTATCAACAACATTACCTTTGGCCTGGAACAGCCTAAAAGGGTTTATATTTCTTGCGGAAACAGTGGCGGCAGATACTCGGGAGTCTATGCCAGCCCCGACCTGGGTCTAACCTGGGATAATTTAACCCCTGCCTCGGTTGAAGATGGGTTTGTTAATCTGAAGGTCGACCCGGCCTGGCCTGAGCATCTGTATCTGGCCTCGTTTCAACACGGTGTTTATTTTAGTCCCGACGCGGGCACCAACTGGACCTCCTTGGGGATGCAGGATTACCAGTTGTACGACCTCCTGACCCTGGGAGAGAGAACTACCAATACCGGCCAGATGGCTAAGGATGACTGTGGGGCGGCCAGGTTATATGCCGGCGGGGCCAGCGGTGTGTCTCGGAAATCGAGCGGCGGAGTGGGCTGGGTGATCGGAGAAGTTCGGGATACCAACAATCAATTACTGGACAATATGATTGTCGAGACGGCCGGGTCAATGGATTATACCATCGGCGGTCGATTCCGGCTGGCCGTAGCCGATGGTCAATACTTAATCAAGTGTTATGGGGCTGGCCACCAGACCGTGACCTTTCCCAATCGGGTCGATGTACCCACATGTGCAGAAGTGCCGCTGAACTTCACCCTGACGCAGTCGAAAGCCGCGGTCGCCTTCCGGGCGGTCAACGACATTTACAGCCAAAAGGATACCCCGGAGGTAACCATAATTTTTTGTGGCCAGGATGATGCCATGGAATATTTAGCGATATTCCCGCCTGATGCTACCGGGCGCTTCTTTTGCCTGGATAAACAAGGGAATTCGTTGGGGGACAATCTGCCCTTCCCCAGGGCCAGGGTGACCTTGACTCCGGACTTTAATAATGGAACCGACAAATTTAAACTCAGTTTTTCCGGCCCAGGTCGGTACACCTTGTACACGGTCATAATTCCTCCGGAGGCCGACATCACCGACTTCAACACCTGGTCAGGATATGACAAGACAATCTTTAATGTTGATTGAAATCGATGAGGCAACCGAAAAATATTTAAACATTAACAAATAATGTATTGACAATTAATACGTTAATAAATTATCTTCATTCTTGAACCTATGATATCTGAGTTCGACGAGTTTTTTAATTAAGTACCAGAAATGTATCCGCAGATTTCTCAGATTAACGCAGATGAAAAAGACCCAGAGACCTATTTGTGCCTGAATCTGCGCAAATCGGCGCAATCTGCGGATTTAATTGTGGCCCTTGATGCTGATCGCTTAGCATACTCGTCTAACTCAGGTTATAATCGATGTGGCTGACACCTTCCACCTGGAGTAGTTATCATATGACCAATTCCGACACCAGTTACAAAAGTGATATGAGCATCGATGAGCGGGTGATGATGGCCATTCTGCGGGTGGCCGAGCGGTTTAAGCGGGAATCGGCAGCTATTTCAAAGAACTACGGGCTCACATTTCCTCAATATAACGTGCTCAGGATTCTGGATGCTTCGGAGAACGGACAGAATACAATCAAGAATGTCAACAGAATCATGCTGGTGTCCGGCGCAAACTTGACTGGTATCACCAAGAGACTGGAGAAAATGGGATTTATCCTAAAGAAAAACGATCCCAAAGACGATCGCTTAAAATGGCTGGAAATCACGGCCAAGGGAAGGCAGGTGCTGAAGAGTATTTCTGAGGAAAAAGAGCTGAACATGAAAAAATACGTGAAACAATACTCCGATGAAGAAAAATCAAAAATTCTATCAGTGATGAAAGGTATCCTTAAGTCAGAATAAGGTTACCCTGAGTGCCACGAGTTGGCTCTGCGATTAAAAACCTTTAGTCGAACGGCCCGACTTAATCCACAGATTACTCAGATTTACGCAGATAAAAAAAGACGAGTGATCGCATCCGGTTGGGGGTCTCCTCCATCTGCGTTATCTGAGAACTCTGCGGATAGATTTCTGGTTTTATTTCTTCGTCGGTTGAACTGCACCCTCGGCGGGAGCCGAGGTAGAAAATAGCAGTTTAACATCGATATCTTTTTGTAACAACTTCTGCTCTATCATGACTCTTTTAAGGCGTTCCGCGGCCGGAATCAGCGGTGACGACCCGTCAGTAGTCATGACCCGGTTCTCCTCTCGGTCAGGAAAGATGATTCCGGCCAGAGCAACTCCCATCTGATCAGGCGTCAGGTTTTCCCGGGCAGCCATCCGTTGGGCCGCATCCTGAGGGTTGCGCTTGAGATAGTCCAGGGCCTTAAACCAATTTTGTACCAGGCTCTCTATTTGTTCAGGGTGGTCGTGCAGATAGCTCCGCCGGACGACGATCACGTCCACAATTTCGCCTGGAATTTTGGTGCTGTCGAACAGGACGACGGCGCCCTTTTTGATCAATTGGGTCTTAACCGGCTCAAAGGTGACCACGGCATCGACCCGTCCCTGTTCAAAGGCCTTAAGATGTTTGTCGATAGTCATGGGTACTGATATTACATCTGAACTGGCTAATCCGCCATGCTGCATCGCCCGGGCCAGCATATATGTCCCAACCGCATTAGCCTCCACCCCGATCTTCTTTCCTTTGAGATCAGCAATACTCTTCATCCCGGTTCGGGCAATCAACACGTCTGCCCCGTTGGACACGTCCGCGACCAGGATGACTACTGGATCTAGTCCATCCTGGGCCAGCAGAAAAACTTCATCTAAGGTTAGCGCGGCAGCTTCAATGGTAGAGTTACGAAACCCCTTAACCACTTCTGAGCAATTGGCGTATTCCACCTGGCGCACTGGTTGTTTATCTAAGTAGCCCAACGAGTTGGCTAAGTAGAGGGGCGAATAGCCGGCCCAAATACTGGTGCCGATGCGAATGGGCGGGAGAGGTGCGGTCATGGGTCCAGGTGGAGTTGCGCATCCCGGAAGAATTAGCGACAATAGCACAGCCGATATCATTAGACCGATTAGCTTATTCATTCTTTTCGCCCCCATTGAACGCTCTGCTGGTTTATTTTCACGAACAGATTAGCCCATCAACACCTTCATGAATTTGACCATATTTCCACGACGGATTTTTCATTACGGAATCAAAAAAAGACTGCCTGGTTTATCGGAAAGCAAAATGATGAAAAACAAAATCGGTTGACTAAACGGCGAGGAAAGGCGGCTACTGTGTCAGCACTAACATAGGTAGGAATAAACAACATAAATAGATAGTTACCACTATAATCAACTTACGATACTAGACTAAAGGACAAATTGCAAGAGAAATATGATTCCCTGTTACGATAGACCGGCATTTTCGTAACATCATGTATTAATACCGATATTTGTGGCATTCTTGGGCTAATTCAGGCATCGTTCATACCTGTGTCACGACCGCCAATCTGCTCGGCTGGATTATGCTTCTTCATCGTATGAAAACGTGCGGCGTGACGGCGTCGCCGGGCCTACTGACTCCCGGTCGCCTTAGGGCATCACGGCTGGTAGCCGGCATTGCGTTTTGAGAACCAGCGTGTTCATCAGTGAAGTTGAGGTTCACTTGGGCAACTTCCTGCGAAGTCTCAAGAACAGAATGGCCTTGGTCTGTAAATGGTAACCTCCGATAACCATCCGGGGCCGAATTACACCGCCTCCAATCCCTGGAGGAAGCCAAAGTGGCAGCGGCGTGATCGGCGATGGCTTAACAATGCTTTCCTGTTAGTAACTCTCATCAGGTATAAGCCCGGCCCGGTAGGATGGGAAGTAAGTAGATACTTGGTCTCACCATTCGGCCGGGAAATATCCTGATGTATGCGACCGTAATCTAAAGGGCCCCTGGAGACCTCGATTGATGCCGCTTTTGTTTGAAGTGTTGTGAAGTAGTATTTGAACTGCCGTGGTGAGAAATGACTCACAGGATTATGCGCGACAGGTAGGAGCGGCCAGCAACCACCTCACCATTGAATTTCATGAGACACCTCCAGATCGTCCCAGCGTGATTCGAGGCAGTTTTTCATCAGTTTGTCAGTCGCTTTCGTTCTCAAATTCCAATATATTTAAGATTGCTCTTCTAATAGCGCGATAATCGTCAGGGGGTACGTCTATATGTCCACCATCATCGGTCTCCAGAAGCCCCAGAGGTGAGCGTGCCGTGTACAGCAGATCGACGTAGCAGCCATAGTCGATTTTGTATACATCGTATCGGACCCCTGGTTGGTCGTGCGCGGAGATGTTTCTCTTGAGAAGGTGCAAGACCCTTGCATCAAAAAGCCTGTCGATCAGTTCGTGGGAAACAGTCCTTTCCAAGAGAAAAGCTCTGGCCCTTCGATGTGCGATGACTTTGTCAATGATCCAATGGAGCAGCCGTAAGGCTTCCGGGTTTGCTGCTACTGCGGTCTCTTTGTCTCGTTGATACCATGTCTTGCTTGACATTCGTATGGCTTGCATCGATATAGTGTCAGAGAGGCTCCGCTGTGCGGCTAAGGAAAGGATGTAAAATGCATCGCGCGGGATTCCTTCTGCTGCTCGGACAAATTCCCGGAAGACGTTCTCCTGTGTAAATGCGAAGCGCGTCAGTTCATCTGGAGTAGACGGTGCCCCACTAAATTCTTCTGATTCTGCTATTGCACGAAAATGCTTAAAGATTAATGCCTTGTAAAATGCCGTTGCTCTATCCCCATCATTGTCAAAAACCATAAAGTCATCCATGTTCAGATCGGCAGAGGCATCACCGCCAAGCTCTATGCCTATATAGTCGCCTCCTGTCAGCGCCCTCTGGAAATTGCTCCTTTTCTCTATTGCCCCGATCTTGACAGTAATTTGAGCGATTGGGAAAAGGCTTCTTCTCAGTAAATCTGCTAAGTATGGCTGTAGTTCAATTGGAATTACACTCCACTCATCGAGGATTACCCAGATCCTAACATTATGCAATGCTTGACATAAGCGCTGAAGGATGCTTCCAACCCGTCCGAAATGCACGCGGTGTTCCGGAGCACCTTTAGTTTTCACTCGAAGCGTCTCACTGCCTTTGAAAGTCTCCTTCGATTGCAGGCCTGTCGCCACCTTCATGCTTTTAGGAGTTAACTCAATTTTCGCGTCCGTTCCAGCCTCGGAGGTCTGTGCGATCTCTTCAGCTCGCTCCTGCTCCACTTCTCCACGGACAGTAATTTCTGTTATGGATGCGGCCAGTTCATCCAGGATTGGACCCACTATGGCAAGATTGATGCTTAAAGAATCATCGAGCGCAATATTCATCAGTTCATCATGAATGGCCGCAAGCGTATCCATTAGGAGACGGGTTGCTCTCTCCGCCAGCAGAATGTTCTGGTCCGAGTAGATCCCTCCAGTGGAACCAATACCCCGTAAATCCAGATAGACGGCTATATCGCCTTTTTGCTTCTGTGTTTCTGCAAGATACACTAACGCGTGTGTCTTGCCTGTTCCTCTGCGCCCGTATAGTATTTGATTATCTATAGTAGAAAGAACGGACAGAAGTGGCCCCACGTCTACAAAAGTCTCTACCAGAGTATGTTTGTCGAACTTTTCAGCTCGTTTGGAGAACCCAATAAACAATTTGTTTATAGTGTCGTTCGAGCTAGTTATAGTATCGTTCATTGTATCTCCCAGACTAACGCCAAGTCTGTGGCGGTGCAAGATCTCGATGAATTTGAGGACGTGATGACGATCCCTGTTCTTGGATTACATGATTCAACCGTCAATACAACTGCGGAAAACTCATTGCCAAATCCAGTCCGTACAATCAAAATCGAATCAACGCCAACTTGTTAGAGTCTAACATATATTATTACCAATTTAATTGCAAAAGTTTTTTTCAGCAATCCGACTGGCGTGTAGGGCCTCCCAACCCGGACAACAGATGATTTACTTATTTCCGACGTGACTTAAACAATCCATCACACCTTCTTATCACGATATTATTTATGGTGAGTCGGCTTCTTCATCGAAATAGCACTACACCCGACCACCTCCCCCCTACTTACTAGGCAACCGGTCATAATCGGGGACGATGCTGATGGTCACCCGGCGCATTTTCTGGTCAATGGTATCTGCACTATCATCAGGCGATGATTTGGGTTTTCGGCCGAATTCGGCATAGGAGGCGGTGCTGATCCTATATTTGGGCGGCTTCAAACCACACTCCTGCATCAAGATATTCAGGACGGTCTGGGCCCGGCCGGCGGAGTAGTAGAAGTTGGCCATTTCGTTCTTCTTCGTTTCATCCGTGTGGCCTTCGATGACGATCCGCATCACCTCGTGCAAATAGAAGGTGTGTTCTTCGCTTTCCCTAAGCTTAAAGGTATGCCTTTGATCCAGGATCCGACGGAATTCCTTCCCGATAATCACAATCGCCTCCCGCTCCTCCCGCTTGGTCACTTCTAAGCCCTCGTGCTGAAAGAACACCTGCATATCAAAGAACAGGCTGTCGGGACGTCGATCGATCTGAACCGGGAAATGGCGTTCTTCCATGTGCTGCTTTAATTCATTCAAGGCATTTAGGGCCTGGCCGATAACCGCTCCGAAGCTGTCGGAGATGAATCTGCCCTTACCCAGCACAATATTGTCATCCCGACATTGACGCAGGTCCTCTCGGCAGCGGCGCAGATCTTCCCGGCAACGGCTGAGGTCCGCCTGACACCGGTGCAGGGCCTCCTCTAATTCGGTTATTCGCTTTTTTAATACCTTATTTTCATTTTCCACCAGGAGCAATTTTCCGGAGCAATCCGTGGTAGTCTTGTTTTCGGACGCGGCCATGATGTAGGCGGCCAGAAAGAAAAGGAACAAGAACAAAAATAAGTCGGCAATGCCTATCCAGGAAATGCTGTTTCGCTCCATCTTAAGCATAGTCTATCTCTTCGGGACTAATGAGTAGGTTACCAGATTCAGAGGCCGGGTTGTAACCTTCGAGGAAAAACATAACGATGTATCCCGTCTTGAATGAAAGCGATACTTTACCAGATCTTCTTGTTGAGCAGATTTACCATCCCCTGCTTGACCACCTGGTAGGGATCCCCGATGACTCGGACTGCCGCGTCCATCTCCTGGATTTTAGATGCTAACCGGGATATGGACTGTCTTTCGGCAGCCAGAAGTTTGACATTGGATTCCATAGCCTTTTGTGTGGCCGTTTGGGCCCGGATCAATTGATCAGTCAAAGCCTGGTAGGAACTGTGGGACCTGACCACAGTCGTGCAACAGCCAACCAGGGCCTTATTCAGCCCGTTGGTGCTCTCCTGGAATTTGTCAATGAACTGCCCTTCCACCAGCTTATTCAGTTGCAGGAAGGATCCCGTCCAGGCTTGAAGCAGGCCGTCATCACGCTCTTTGTTTTGACTCATCAGGTGGCGGTGATATTGCAGGACCGTATCCAGTTCTGCTCGGAAGACCTGGGCGGCCTCCTGGACCCTGGTGTCCACGGCACCTTCCAGGCTTTCGATCAGACTGTGATACTTGCCTAGTTTATCAAGATAGGCGTGATGTTCCTCCTCCAACCGGTGATGCAGGGAGGCCATTAATCCCTCCACCGACTGCTGCAACAATTCGTAGGATTTGGTGACCGCGGCGTCGATGGAGGCCCTGATCAGCTCTCGGTTATCATCGATATACCCGCGGTGGCATTGCAGATAGGCCGAAGTCTGTTCGGTGAAACGAGCCAGGATATTTCCCTGTGACTGGGTCAGGGTGGTGATGATGGTTTCGCTGTGTTCCTTGAGAATTACCGGTATTTGCTTGATCTCTTCGATGAACTGTTGCCGGACTCGGGTAATGTCAGTGACCAGCTCTTCCATATTTTGCCGGATGCCGGTCCCGGTGTGGGATACTTCCAATTTCATTTCGGACAATTGGCTCAAAAACCTGTCGGAGTGTTCGATCTGCCGGTCCATAAATTTTTGCGTTTCCTGCAACATCCCGGTGGCCTGGATTACGGCTTCTTTTAACACGGTTAGCCGCTCCTCCGACTGGTTCTGCCACTGATCAATCACCTTGCCCAGTTCCGAGGCAAATTGTTTCTGTATCTGGCTCGACTTAAATGTCTCTTTAAGCTCCCCCAGTTGCTGGGTGAACTCCTGCAAAGGGGTGGCCGGCATCTGTTGGCCTTCCACCATTTGGGCCAGGAGCGTTCTGATTTGCCGTAATTCATCTATCTGATCCGTCTCCCGATTGGTCCGCAGCCGATAGACCTGGATCATGGCCCCTCGATAGAGCCAGAGCAGCCCCGTGCGCAACAAATAACAGGCGACGGCCAGGGCGATACCGGCGGCGCTAAAGGCAATGCCCTGACGGATGGACCTGATTTCTTCGATGCCCAGTGTTCCGTACTTCAGCACGTCTTGAATGACCAGGGCCGTGCCGGCCAGGCCGGTTAGCAGAAATAGTTCCGCGAAAAAATGATAGGTCTGATCGATTCGGCGCACATATCTTTCAGCATGGCCGGGTTCCTGCCGAAGCTCCCATCTATTCCGGCTGAAGTATTTGAATACGGCGTAACTTACGTGACCGGCTACGATAATAATTAGAATAAAATGGACAAAGAAGAGGTAATGCCTGGTGTAAATCTCATACCAGGAGACAATGTCAAAATTTTTCATGCCGAAAGCCAGCGAGTGGATAAGATCCATGTGTTCACCTAAGGTTAGGCCGATGGGTCCGGGGCGGCCGGGTTCTCAGCCCAAAAGAAACTCCCGGCCGGACTCTGACGACGCCTTAGCCGCCCAGGTCGGGATTACCGGGAGTAATTGATATTGAAATATGTTACGTATTTTGCCTCACCCCGTCACCCTTAGCGGCAATTGGAAATGGTCAAGGTGAGAGTCTTCTGCGTGGGTTTGAGGTATTGTTCTCGGCTCTCCCCGGCCAGCGAGGTGAGCATCTCGGCCACCTCACCCGGTAGGGCGTTGAAGCGCACGGGATTAGCCCGCATCACGCCAAGTTTCACCTTAAGCTTGATTCCGGAGTCCGATTTCGGATCAGGTGGTACTTTGCCTTTGACCGACTTGACGCAATTGAGCAGCCGTCTGTAGTAGATTTCTTCCGAGAACGGCATCCGCATGAGCAATTCATCGGAAAGATTCGGCTCCGGTGGGAAAGACCCGCTGGGGCAATCGATAAACTCCGGCAGGATGTCCTTATCGGGATACACGTACTGGACGCCTTTGATGATGCCGGGATACCGGCCTCTAAAACACCTCTGGAGCAGATTGACCCGGCGGCCGGCATCGCAGGAAGCGCTGCACGTGGGCAAGGTGGCCTCTCGGCTAAAAGGCTGAATTCCGGCGACCAGACCGGGATCTCTGACCGGCCCGAAAGACAGATAGAACAGCCTGTTCCCGGCTGAGGTGCTGTGATGCAGGGGATGAAAGGGC
>JADFXK010000031.1:19230-19759 GCA_015233625.1 Deltaproteobacteria bacterium
TCCCTGAGTTCTTTCATTTTTCCTCTATAAGAGGTGAACAGGGCGCCGACCCCGCTCAATGAACTGCCGGCCGTTTTGATAAACCTGAAGTTAACCGAATGACGGCCTTCCGGGGCCCGCTCCAGTTGATAACCGGCGTAGCACTTCCCGGTTAGACGATCCTCACTGTAACAGTCGAGGAGGGCATCGGCCCCTCTTCGTACCACCGGCGCTTGCTGCGATGTCCCGCTGCCGGGAGTCTGACCAGCATAAAGGACGGTGTTCTGCTCCGCCACCACTTGCCGGACAAAATCCACCGCTTCCGAGTCCTTCATCACCTGGACCATCTCCTTCGAATACTCCACATAGACCTGACTCCAGACGAAGGGAGTCAGAATCGCGTGTGCGAGCAAGGCCATAACGGCAAACAGGATAATCCTCATTGGATTCTTCCTTTCTCTTCAATGATGAAATATGTGGGATCGCCAACCCGGGAAGAAAGTATTTTTACACGAGTAGGAATCGTCACTCGCTCCACCGTGAAATCTTT
>JADFXK010000320.1 GCA_015233625.1 Deltaproteobacteria bacterium
GAGGCTGGAGAACAAACAGTGCGAGGTCTATGTCGCCCCCTTTGACGTCCGGCTGCCGCTGACCGATGAAAACGACCGTGACGTCATAAATGTGGTCCAGCCCGACTTGCTGGTTGTCTGTGACCCGGCCAGATTGGATGAGCGGGGGTGCCGCGGGGCGCCGGACTTTGTGATCGAGATTGTCTCTCCATCATCCATCGACAGGGACCAAATTGACAAGGCCGCCCTTTATGAACGGGCCGGAGTTAAAGAATACTGGGTCATCAACCTGCTGGATCTGACCGTGACCATCCGTCGGCTGAACGAGCAGGGGGCATACAGCCTCCCGGTCATCCGTGAAGGAAAAGGAAAGCTGGCCGTGGCTACCCTGCCCGACCTGATGCTGGACTTAGATGCCGTCTTTGGCCGCGAGAGGGAAAACAGGCCTTAAGCCTGGCATGTTGGCCGGCAAAAACCAAATAATTAAATCCGCAGATTGCACCGATTTCCGCCGATTAGGGCCAAGTTAGGTTTGTCTGTCTTTTCCATCTGCGTTCATCTGCGAAATCTGCGGATACATGGCTGGTTGTTAATTAAGAAACTTGTCTAACTCAGCTAAAGAATAAGGAAATACACATGGCTAATCTGGATCATGTTAATAAGCTGTTGGAAGGAGCGGTTAGTTGGAACGCCTGGCGAAATGAATACCCGGACATCAAACCGGATTTGGAAAGATTAATCATCAGCCCCGAAACCTGCCGGGAAACGCCCCTGTGGAATGCTCAAACCAGTTTGATCGATTTGCGCGGGGCCAACCTCAGCGAGGCCAATTTACAATACTCCAAATTCAAATCCGTCGGGCTGTCTCGGGCCAATCTGGACCAGGCCGACTTGAGGGAAGTCCGAATAGAATGGACCGATCTCCGGGAGGCCAATCTCCGGCAAGCCGATCTGACCAGGGGATATTTGGAAAAGGTAAATTTGCAACAGGCCAATCTGGACCAGGCCAAATTAACTGAAGCCCGGCTGGACATGGTCGGCCTGGATCAGGCTAACCTGAAAGAAACCGACCTGGGCAGGGCAACTATCATCAGGGGCAAAATGAAAGACGCCCAACTGCAGAAAGCTGATCTCTCCTCCACCTATCTCCAGGAAGTTGACTTAACCGGAGCGAACTTAGAAAAAAGCATCCTGCGGAAAGCCCGACTGGAAAAGGCCGACTTGACCAGGGCCAACCTGACCGGGGCCGACCTGTTCTCGGCTTGCTTAACGGGCGTGAGATTAACAGCCGCCTGTCTGGGAGATACCGACTTAGAATGCGCCGACTTGAGACGCGCCGATTTGCGGGCCGCGGATTTTAGAGGAGCCCATGTCACCGATCTCAAATATAATCGTTGGGCCAGGTATAGAGGCATTCGGCTGGAAGGATGCTACGGCAGCCCCCGATTCGCCAGATTCGCCAAGGACCAGGAATACATTGAGGAATTTAGAGGCGAGGGACGCGGGCTCAATTACTGGTTCATCTATCTACCCTGGTTGATTTCGTCGGACTGTGGCCGATCTATTTTGCTCTGGGCCGGCTGGTCGGTGATACTGGCCATGGGTTTCGGTTTCCATTACTATACCCTGGGACCGGAGCATTTCGAGATAGCCCATCTGCCTTTTTCCAAATCCACCATGGTCTACCATAGCCTGGTGACCTTCACCACCCTCGGTTTCGGCGATATTGTTCCCAAGACCACCTATGCCACCTGGTGGGTTCTGGCGGAAGTCCTGATCGGCTACGTCATGCTGGGTGGCCTGATCGCCATTTTCGCCAACAAGCTGGCCCGCCGGAGCTGACCCGACCGGGGCCGGCGACCTATTTGTCGCCCCTGTGGACCCTTCGAATGTAAGTGCCGCGCCCCAATAACTCCCCCAGAATAGCCCATTCCAATTTTATGCGCTTACTCTGCCTCGGGCGTACTATGAGCTTGCAAGGAATGTGATAAACATGGTAGATTGCCTCCAATCCATTTCAAGGATTCATGACCTGACCGGCAAATTCCGAAGGTCGTATTCATCATCCGAGGAGCAGCCGGGCGCCACCAGGGGATAAGGGAGGAAGCCATGATCAAAGCCACCATTTCCATCTCCGCCGAGAGCAGCGCGGCCGGGCGGCCGGTCAAGTGGGACGATCAGGTGTCTCATCATATTCCGAAGAGGAACTCCAGGCGGCTCTACAGGATGCGGCCAAGCATCTCTGGTCGTCTCCGGGAGCCACGGCCGAGCTGGGGGCCAGGCTCTTCCGATGGCTGAACGGCACCAGCGGCCGGTTGCGGGACCTGCTTAAGCGGGCTTACCATTCGGCCGAACCCGTCGGGATATACCTGACGCTCCCTGATGCCCTGGCCGCCCTGCCCTTTGAGTTGATCTACGACGAGGAATCTCACACCTGGCCGGTACTGGATGATCAGAGAGTCATTTATCTGTTTCGTCAGGTGAATGACCGCGGCAGCCGAAAGGAATCCCCGCCGCCCGACCGGCCCCTCCGGGTATTGTTCTCGGCCTGTTCCCCGGAGCAACTGGATAAGCGCCGGGTCCTAAGGTTCGAGCGGGAAGAAGAAATTATCCTGGCTGCGGTGAAGAAGTTCCCGGTGGACCTGACCATCGAAGATTCCGGCAGCCCGGCCGGGCTATGGGAGACCCTGATCGCCGGTGGGCAAGAGCATTATGATGTCGTCCACCTCACCGGCCATGCCGGGATGGATAAAGAACTCGGCCCGGTGTTCTCCATGGAAGATGAATTCGGCCGGGAAGCCAGGGTCACCCCGGAGCAACTCTGGGGGGCCCTCAAAGACTTCCCGCCGCGACTCCTGTTTTTGTCCGGATGCAGTACCGGAGCCGGGGACGGAACCAGGAATGGGGCCAGCGGCGCCCAGGCCTTTGCCCATCAGATGGTGGATAGGGGCATATCCCACGTTCTGGGTTGGGGATTGCCCGTTGGCGATGCGGCGGCCAGTCTGACGGCCACGGCCTTGTATGCCGCCTTAGGTAAGGGGAAGGACCCGGCCGCGGCGGTCCGGGAGGCCCGGCAGGCCATGAAGGATCATCCGGACACCTGGCCCTTGCTGCAGTTATTCACCGACGGCTCTCCTTTCGCGCCCTTAATTAAGCCGGGGCAAGGAACCCGCCCGATTACCTCCCGCGAGACCACCTACCGGTACCTGGAGGGCAGTCAGGTTAAGGTTCTGGAGCGGGGCTTTGTCGGCCGGCGGCGGGAGATTCAGCAGGGTGTCCGGGTGTTGAAGGGTCAGCCGGAGAAGGACCAATTGCCCAAATTCGGGCTGCTGATTCATGGTCCGGCCGGGGTGGGCAAGAGTTGCCTGGCTGGGAAGTTGATTGAGCGGTTCCAGCAGACCCACCGGCAGGCGGCGGATCTGATCGTGATCCATGGCAAATTAACAGCCGCGGATTTGTTCACCCGGCTGGAGGAGCTGTTTGACCGCCGGGGAAATCAACCCGGATTGGACATCCTCAAGTCGAACAATGATGTGCCGGACAAAATCAAGGACTTCTTCCGCCACGCCTTTAAGGATGCTCCGGTGTTGTTCTATTTTGACGATTTTGAACAAAATTTGATCCCCTATGGCGCGAAATTCCAGGTGGATCCCGAGGTCCTGCCCCTGGTCCGGCCGTTCTTGGAGGCCCTGAATTGGGGCGACAGCCGGGCCAGGCTGATGCTGACCAGCCGGTATCCGTTTGTCCTGGAACACAGGGGTAAAGACCTGGGCCAAACTCCAGCGTGGATTTCGTTGATGTCCTTCCGAGGCGCGGATCTGGATAAAAAGATCGCCGAATTGCCCCACATCCAGGCCAGTCAGCACCGGGACCTGTACTGCCGGGTCGGTGGGCCTAATCCCCGCCTGCTGGACTGGTTGGAGGTGATCGCCCGCGACGAAGCCAAATACGACCTGCCCGCCTTAACTCAAGCCGTGCAGGGTCAAACCGATAAGTACATCCAAGACTATATCATCGGCTCCTTGTTCGCCCAGGCCGGTCCTGACTTTCAGAGCTTCTTACCCCGAGCCGCCATCTACCGGATTCCGGTGCCCCTGGAGGCCTTTGAGGCCGTGGTTCCTCCCGGTCTGTCGGAGCCGCCGGCCCTGCTGCTGGACAGAGGGGTCAACCTGACCCTGCTGGAGCGGGATCAACCTCGGGGCCAAGACGCGGTTTATTGGGTCAATCCGGTCATCCGGGAGCAGCCCTGGGCCGTCGTCCCGCCATCAGACCAAAAGCAATTGCACGGCCTGGCTCTGGGCTGGTATAGTCAGCATTTGGTGACCAATGAGAAGCCGGATTACGGTTACATAGCCGAGGCCGTCCACCACGCTTTGGCATCGGATCAGGTCCGGGCGGCTTGTGGGTTGGCCCTCCCCTTGGGGAAGCACTATGACGGCTTGCTCCTGTACCGCGATAAGGCTGCGCTCCTGGGAACGGTGGCCGAGCGGATCTCAGCCGAGATAACTGCCGCTGCGATCAAAGAAAAAGACGAGAATGTTTCGGCACTATTGAACAATCTCGCCCGCGCCTGGTACGATCTGGGCGATGCCCGGAAAGCGGTGACGTACCTTGAGCAGGCGCTGGAGATTGACCTAAAGGTCTTCGGCGAGTCGCACCCGAATGTGGCCATCAAATATGGCGGTCTCGGCATGACCTGGGAAGCTCTTGGCGATGCCCGGAAAGCGGTGGGGTACTATGAGCAGGGGCTGGAGATTGACCTGAAGGTCTTCGGGGATGGACATCCTGCGGTGGCCATAGACTATAATAATTTGGGCAGCGCCTGGCTGACCCTGGGCGAGGCCAAGAAAACGGTGGAATACTTTCACCAGGCCCTGGACATCGACCGGCAGGTCTTCGGCGACAAGCATCCCAGTGTGGCCAGAGATTATAACAATCTCGGCAGCGCCTGGAAGGCTCTGGGCGACGCCAAGAAAGCGGTGGAATATTATCAAAGGGCCCTGGACATTAAACTGAAGGTCCTCGGCGACTCGCACCCAAGCGTGGCCATTGGATATAACAATCTCGGCAGCGCATGGGTGCTCTGGGTGAGGCCGAGAAAGCGGTGGAATACTATCAAAAGGCTCTATACATCGACCTGCAAGTCTTTGGCGACAGGCATCCCAATGTGGCCAGAGACAATAGCAA
>JADFXK010000321.1 GCA_015233625.1 Deltaproteobacteria bacterium
CCCCGTTTATCCTCGGAAAAAGTAACCTTGGCCCAGGCCCCGTCGATTTGTTCTACTGTGACGGACGCCCCGTCATGAAGCTTAAAAAGTGCGGTGCTGCTCTCATCTTTTCCGGATAGAGCCGTGGCTTCCTTAACGGTGATCACTCCCGTGCTGCTGTTGGCCAATGAGTAGGCTTTCAATCCCGCCGACACGCCCAAAATCAGCCATAAAAACAAACAGACCAGGCCGCTCCAAAAAATCCATTCGGCCCGGCGCCACATTCTGACGGCCAGCACTGTAAACAGCAGAATGTTGATGCCAGCAAACAGGGCATACAGCTCTCCCGGGGCCAGGTTATGATACCAGAAGGCCATTTTAGAGACGGTGGTCATCCATTCGGGCGCAGGGGGTTCGTCTTTGGTTTGATCCAGGGCCACCTTCAAATTGAAAGCCAGGTCCGCGTCTCTGGGTGTAAGAATTAAGGCCCGGTTATAGTTCACGATGGCCTGGCCCAGGTGCCCTTGCTTCAAATAACAGTTTCCCAGGTTATAGAAGAGACGGCCGTTAAGATATCCCATTGAGATAAGGTGCTCATACACCTCAGCCGCTTCGGCATATTGCCCTCGACCGGCCAATTGATTGGCTTGAACGAATTGGGTGGCCGCGTCTTCTTCCCCCTGGGCCATGATCGGCGCCAAGATCACCAACAGCCAGATACATATGACAAATCTCACCCTCATCGGAGACTCGCTTCCTTATCCAAATCCCTGACCAGCTCGGCTAATTCTTTCTTTAATTCCGTGAGGTCAACCTGGCTCAGTTTCTGAGCGGAATATATGTTTTCTTCCAGCCTGGTCCCCAGCCCGGCCAGGGCCGCGACGAGTCGGGGATCCGCTTTGCAGTGGTTAAGCATCTCGACCAACTCGGCCAGCGTCATGGCCCCGGCATCCCAGCCGGTTTTGTGGCTGACGAAGCTCTTGAGGGCCTTGACCAGGTTGGACGCAGCCTCATTGCCGGCGGGTAGGGCCCCAAGCTCCCGTTGAAATACGGCATAGGCCTGTCTCCGTCTTCGGTCTGAAAACCAGCCGGACAAAAGATGCCGGCGGCGGGTCATTACAGACAGGCCCAGCAGAATGAAAGGAGGCAGGAACCACACTGCGATGAGCAAAGGTCCCGGATAGAGGGCCTGGGGGACGAGGGCGGCCATTCCGGTATGATTAGGCAGGATGTCCTTGCCCAGAGCGGTGACCTCCTCTTTGGCCCTGGGGGCCGATGCCGCCACGGTTACCCGGGTGGCTTCAGCCGCCGCGGCCGGGGTCACCGTCAGAGCCAGGGGGGATGTGGCCACCCGCTGGTAAGCGGCCTTGGTCGGGTCAAAATAGGTAATACTTACCGGGGGAATGGTGAAGCCGCCCGGTTTCTCCGGGACCAGGGCCCGTTTCACGGTTTTTGTCCCGAACAATCCCTCTGGTTTGGTTTTGACCGTGAAGGTCGGTTGATCTTCATAAACTTTGAAAAGGGGTAGTTCGCCCAGCGCGGGTGTGGTCAGGAGCCGAACATTCCCTGTCCCTTCCATCCGGATACTCAACGTCACCGACTCCCCAACCTTGACGGTCGGCTTCGATAATTCGGAATGGATTTTGAAATGACCGATAAGACCCTGGAAATCCGGCGGGCGGCCCTTCACCGGCAGGTCTTTAACCATTAAGTTAATCGGCTCGGAGGAAAACGACCGGGTGACCATTCTGGTCAGACCGAAAAATTGTTCATCGAGAAACCCTGAAGAACTCCGGCGCTGACTTCGAGTTGGTAGATCACAGGTGATCTTGATCGGCTCGATGGTCAAGGGGCCGGCCTTTTGAGGAAACAGGATGTATTTCAGTTCGTTGATGCTGTAGTGACGGCCATTGATCATCCGGGTGTAGGGACTGGTATTTTCAAGTTTTTCATGCGTGAATTCTTTTAGATCGAAATCTCTCAGGTTTGCCTGAGAAATTGGCAGACTGGTTCCAAAAGTGAGCGTGAGCATAATCTGCTGCCCGACATAGGGGTTCTTCTCCGACACGCCGGCAGTGAAAAACACCTCCTTTGTCTCATCATTGGCCTGCTTCGGCTCAGCAATGGACAAAACCACAGCCTGGCTACTATAGGTCATCCCGCCGACTCTGACTTTGGCCGGTCCCAAGGTCACCTGACCTGATTTTTTAGGCGTGATCAAATAATTATAGTCCACACCACGGGACACTTGACCATTAATGATTTCCATTCGGGTAGAAGTTCCCTGGGACTCCACCTCGAAGGAGTCCACCCCAACGATATCTGGAGCAGATGCATCGCCAACCCCGGAGACCCGGACGGTGACCGAAACCTGCTCACCGGGCGGGATGGAAGTCCGGTCCACCAGTAACTCTACGGTGACCGGTGACCCGTGGGCCGGGATGATCCCAAAGACCATCCAGGTGGTTAGAACGAGTGTCACAAACAGGAACGGGTGCAGTATCTTCATGAGATTACCAGTCTTTGTCTACAGCACGAGGGCCGACTGCTCCTTTAAGATTTTTTTGGATAATATCTTTGCGGTTTTCCGACAGATTGTCCAGCAAGGCCGCGGCTCTTTTCTTGTCCATGTCTTTATCTTCCGAAGGGTTCTGATCGCCGGGGCTCGGTTGGGCCGATTGGTCAGCTTGCTTATTCTCCTTGGTGGCTTCTGGTTGAGTTTGACCTTGTTTTTGAGGCTCGGGCTGCTCCGGCTTGTCCGGTGGTTTTGTTTGGTTATCTTGATGATTCTGTTTTTTGTCCGGTTCTGACGGTTGGTCGGGTTTAGATTGGTCCTTGTGGTCTGGTTGATCCTGGGGTTGGTCTTTGTTCTTTTTGTCCTGGTCTTTATCCTTCTGTTTATCATCTTTTTTGTTATCATTATTATCTTTTGAAGATTGCGAATCCTTTTCTTTTTCTTTCTGTTTGGCCATTTCCTTTAGGGTGTATTCCAGGTTGTACCGGGCCGCTTCGTCCTGGGGGTTAAGGGCCAGGGCTTTGAGATAGTATTTGGTTGCGTCTTCGTATTTTTGCAGACGAAAGGAATTATTACCCAGGTTGTAGGCAGAACGGGCTTTCGTGTCATTATCTTCAGGTGACACCAGGCACTTCAGGTACCCGGCCGGAGCCTGGTCGTATTGCTTGGCCTGATATTGGGCATTGCTCAGATTATAGTCGATCCGATGGTCATCCGGGCGGTCCACTTTGGCCTGTTCAAATTCTTTAACGGCCTGGTCGAATTTTTTTTCCTGATAAAGGGATACAGCCCGGTCCAGGTGCTCTTGCGGCCCAGCCCAGAGAATAGATCCCACCCCCCCGGACAATCCAACCAGCGCCTGAATGATGACGAAAACGCAGGCGGATCGGATTCTCTGCCGACGCTGAATGTGCTTGCACCCGGGGCCATCGCCTAAGGCATCCGGCCGGCCGGCCAAGGCGCCGACCTGTTTCGATCTAAATACATTCAGCAAGCTCTTTCTCCTTAGACTATGATCGAGAAATCAGAAGACGAAGGAGGCGAGGCCTTCTTTTGTCCTCAATTCGGCTTCGGTCTGCTGTGAGATATTCTAACAGATGAATTTAATCTCCGCAAGACCGCCTGCGGCCCCGCTCAACGTTAATATTTATCCTGTTTGGTCAAATGTCAATCCTTATCAGCATCAGCCAGGGGGAAACAGGGCTGACGCCCCTTGATATTACCAATATTTTGGGCCTGATCCAACTACCCGGACGAGGCTTTCAAAACCCGATAACCAGAGAGTCAACAAGACGACTTAATAAGATATGTCTTGCCATAAATTAGGGGATGATGTTAATATATTACACTAATAGCTGTCGGTCAAAACGGCCTCGGCCCAAAGAATCCTTACGGCATCCAAACAGTTCGCCGGTCTCGGTTTAACTTTCGACTATCCTGCCGGCGTTCGAGGGATTGAGGCCGGCCGGGTTAAATCATCTATTCATCCTTTATCAGCCAATCCATCGTTGCCTGCATGTTCATGTCGGCTTAGACGGCTTACTTCGTCCAGGTTTCTGCCTGACATACAACCCATCGATATAGATATCAAATCGCCCTTGAACATGAATTTGGGGTTTCCTGATATGACTAAGAAACATAAGAGATTCAGTTTTGTCATTCCCTTGATCTTTGGGCTAGGCTGGACATTGGCGGTCGGCTTTCTGTTTGGCTGGAATGTCAAACAGGTGACCAACCAGACAGTTCAATTGGGAGAACAAGAAGCCCAAGCCTTTTTTGAGCTGATCGCCGCGGCCAGGTCCTGGAATGCCGGCCACAGTGGTGTTTACGTCCCGGTCACGGCCGACACCCCACCCAATCCTTTCTTAGACATACCTGATCGAGATATTAAGACCACTGACGGCCGGGTCTTGACCAAGATGAATCCGGCCTATATGACCCGGCAAATTTCTGAGATAACATCACCTACCCATTCTGTCCGGTTTCACATCACCAGCCTCAAGCCGATTCGTCCCGGCAATAAGGCGGATACCTGGGAGACAACGGCACTGAAAGCCATTGCCCGGGATCCCCAGCCCAAATTGGAATTAGTTCCTGCAACCGACGGCAAAGCCGTGTTTAGATACATGGCTCCGATGTTGGTCGAGGAGGCCTGTCTATACTGCCATGCCAAACAGGGCTACAAGGTGGGAGAGGTCCGGGGCGGCACCAGCATCACCATCCCGGCGGCCCGGTTATTGCGCAACCGAAGACAACACGTAGCCAACTTGATCACCGCCTATGCCATCATCTGGGGCCTGGGTTTGATCGGGCTGGCGATCGCGGCCGGAAGCCTGATTCGGAAGGTTAATGAACTGGATTTCGAGCGAACTCAGGCCTGGGAGCAACGGAACTTGTTCCAGACTATGCTGGTCAGCTCTCCCGATTTAATTTCCTTAAAGAATGCCGAGCTGAATTATCTAGCTGTAAATCCAGCCTTTAGCCAATTTCTAGGCCGGGAGGACACCGGGCTTATCGGAAGGTCGGATTTTGATTTTTGGCCGCCGGAATTGGCGGAACGACACGCTCAGGAGGACCGGGAAGTGATCGGTTCCGGCCGGGCTGCGGTTAGAGACGAAGAAATACCCTCACAGGAAGGGAGAATGTGGGTCCAGGTGATCACCA
>JADFXK010000322.1 GCA_015233625.1 Deltaproteobacteria bacterium
CAATAGAGAAAAGATCATTTCTATGAAAAAAATACAACCCGTTGATTATATCGATGCCTACGTGACCATTCCCGGATCTAAGAGCGTCACCCACCGGGCCGCCATCGCCGCCGCCCTGGCCACCGGGACCAGCCGCCTGGACAAGTTCCTGGCCTGTGAAGACACCATGTTCACCATCCAGACGCTTCAATCCCTGGGCGTGCCCATGTCTTTGACCGGAGAAACCTTAACCATTTCCGGGACAGGCGGGAAATTGCTCGACGAACCAGGGGAGAAGGAAATCTTCTTGGGCAATTCCGGGACCTCATTCCGGCTGCTGTTGTCCGTGGCGGCCCTGGCCCGAGGACGGTTCCTGTTCACCGGCAGCCCCAGAATGTTGAAGCGGCCCATCGCCGACCTGGTCCAGGCCCTCAACGCGCTGGGCGTAAATGCCTGGTGCGTGAATGATGACGGTTGCCCGCCGGTGATGATGGAGGCCACGGGGTCAGTCTACGGCGGCTCCGTCGGAGTCCGGGGCGCGGACAGCAGCCAGTTCATTTCGTCCTTGTTGCTGATGGCCCCCTATGCCGCCAACGAAGTCCGGATTGAAGTAACCGGGTCGCTGGTCTCGGCCCCCTACGTGCGGTTGACCCTGGATGTCATGTCTAAGTTTGGTCTTCAGGTGGGGCACGAGGGCTTGTCTAACTTTTGGGTAACCCCCGGGGCGGGTTACAAAGGCAGATTCTTGACGGTGGAGGGTGATGCGTCCAATGCCTCCTATTTCTGGGCGGCCGCGGCAGTGACGGGAGGGAAGGTCACCACTGGCAATATTCATCTGGGTTCCGAACAGGGAGATTTGAATTTTCTTGAGATAATCCAGGCTATGGGCTGTCAGGTGATCCAAATGCCGGACGAAGTCACGGTCATCGGGGGGCCGCTCCGGGGTCTGGATGTGGATATGAACGCCATGCCGGACCTGGTCCCCACCCTGGCCGTGATGGCCCTGTTTGCCCAAGGGAAGACGGCTATCACCAACGTTGGGCATTTGCGGCATAAGGAGAGTGACCGATTGGCCGCCATCTCTACAGAACTGCGGCGTCTGGGCGGCAAAATCGAGGAGTTGCCGGATGGCCTGGTCATCCACGGCGGGGAAAAATTGTCCGGAGCGGATATAGAGACCTACAACGATCACCGGATGGCCATGAGTCTGGCGGTGGCCGGGTTACGGGTGGTCGACGTCCGGATCAAAGATGAAGGCTGTGTAGTCAAGTCTTTCCCTAAATTTTGGGACGTCTGGGAAACCATGTACAACAGACTGGCCGTGACAAAAGCGCCCTGATCATATTCGTGGCAGATGTGTATTACGGGTGGCGGGTTAATGTAATCGACTTTAGCGGCAGGGCAATCGTATCCATTTTTATAATTATAATCAATCCGCATAAGACCCAAAGGGGCGAGCCAGGTTAACCAAAGGCAACACCTGGAGAAATACGATGATACATGCCCCCCCTCCAATCTCTGAACCCGCAACGCGCAAGGCGCAACCCGGAACGCTCAACCCGTATCCCCTAATCCGGAGCTGTATCTTTATTGAGCCGGTTTCGGCCGATGAATAATAATTGACAGGGCCGCGATTATCAACTATCGTACAAAATAGAGTGATTAGATCGGGATTTTTTAGTTCGGTTTATATAGTGTCGTAACCCACGGTAATACCGGTTATAAATTTGTGAGTTCATTTGCTTTCTATTCGTTTAACCGCATATGCATATAGAGATTCCGGGAGGACGTGGTATGAAGATTTCTCAAAAACTCATCACCGTGGTGGCATCTGGAGTGGTTGCCCTGGGGATTGTGGCTGTTACTCTGTCCATAACCGCCTTAAGCCAAAGAGGTCGGCAAGAGATTAACCACATGAAGACCACGATGCTGGAGGCCAGGAAAGAGAAGTTGAAAGATCTTGTAAATAACGCTGATTCGGTTATTGAAGACGCGTTTAAACAAGCCAGCAACGTGGAGGCTTTGTCCAAAAGATACGAAGATCGGTTGAGAAACGTGGTTGAGGTCATTTATACGGTCGTCTCGGCCACCCACGATGATCCCGCCATCCCGGAGGATCAAAAGAAAAAAACGGCTTTGGAGCTGGTCAAGAAATCCAGATACAACAAGGACGATTATTTTTGGATAAATGACTCTTACCCCAAAATGATCATGCATCCTTTTAAGCCCGAACTCGACGGTAAGGACCTGACCGATTTTAAGGATCCCAACGGAAAGCATCTCTTTGTGGATATGGTCAAGGTTTGCACCAAAGATAGTCAAGGCTTCGTCGATTATCTGTGGCCCAAACCGGGGGCCGACAAACCCGTGCCCAAGCTGTCCTACGTCAAGCTGTTTAAGCCTTGGGGCTGGATTATCGGTTCGGGAATCTATATGGAGGTGGCTCAGGCCGACACCTTGAAACGGACGGCCGAGATCATCAGCACTTTACGTTATGGCCCTGAAAATAAAGACTATTTCTGGATTAATGATGCCCATCCGACCATGATTATGCACCCTTTTAAGCCGGAGATGAATGGTCAGGATTTGTCCGATTACAAAGACCCCAATGGGAAACGGCTATTTGTGGAGATGGTTAAGGTGTGCGCTGAGCAGGGCCAGGGGTACGTGGAATACATGTGGCCCAAGCCTGGGTTTGCGGAACCGGTGGCCAAGATGTCTTATGTCAAGGCTTTTAAGCCGTGGAACTGGATTGTGGGCACCGGGTTATACCTGGATGATTTGAATAAAATGGCTGCGGATAAAGAAAAAGAGATAAGCAGTGCGATCACCCGGCAGCTTATTAGCATGGTGGCGTCTATAACCGTATTTTGTGGTTTGATTATCGCTGTGACTATTTTCATTTCCAGACGAATCTCCCGGCCGATCAGGAACGCTGGCCTGATGCTCAAAGATATCGCTGAGGGCGAGGGAGACTTGACCAAGCGGCTTCAAGTGACGTCCAAAGATGAAGTTGGCGACATGTCCACATGGTTCAACGTGTTCATCCAAAAATTGGCCGGCATCATCGAATGCGTGGCCGGTAATGCCCAAACCCTGGGTGAAGCCGCCAGCAGCTTGACCGCCATATCTAATCAGATATCCTCGGGGGCCCAACAAACCTCGGCCAAATCCACCTCTGTGGCCGCGGCCGCCGAAGAAATGAGTTATACCATGAATTCGGTCGCCGGATCCATGGGAGAGACATCCAGCAGTGTTTCGTTAGTGGCTTCTTCATCGGATGAGATGACGGCAGTAATCAACGAATTGGCCAGGAATGCCGAAAAGGCCAAAACAATGACCGACCGGGCTGTTACCCAGGCTCGAAACGCCGCCGCCAAAGTCAAGGAACTGGGCCACGCAGCGGAAGAAATCAGCCGGGTCACCGAAGCCATTACCGAGATTTCGGACCAGACAAATTTGCTGGCCCTGAATGCTACCATCGAAGCCGCCCGGGCCGGAGATGCAGGTAAGGGTTTTGCGGTGGTGGCCAACGAGGTCAAAGAACTGGCCCGGCAGACGGCCGCGGCCACGGAAGAAATCAGGAAGGAAATCGAGGGAATTCAGAAGTCCACCACCGGCGTGGTCACTGAAATCGGCGATATTTTGGGTATCATCAACAGTCTTAATGAAATGGTCTCGGCTATCGCCGCCGCGGTGGAGGAACAATCAGCCGCCACAAATGAGATCGCCGGTAGCGCCTCCAATGCGGCCCGCGGGATTGAGGTGGCAACGGATAGCGTCCACCAGACTGCCGCCGCGGCCGAAGCAGTGGCCAAAGATGTCTCAGCCGTGGATAAGGCCAATGCCGAGATATTCCACCATACGGCTCAATTAACCACCAAAGCCAAGGAGCTGAACAAGTTGGCCGATGAACTCAAAGACATGATGTCTCGGTTTAAGTATATGGATTGCAATTTGCCCAGTTAGTCCCTCGGCGCAGGCGGCGGCGGACCTGTGGTGTGTCGTCGCCTGCGGCATTACTCCCAAGCTAAACATTTGGTCTGGCGTAGGTTGATTTTAGTCCGATGAAAAAATTGAAGAGGATGAAGGCTTCCGGATTGTGAATCAAGACGGTTGAGACGAGGGCCCGGCAATTCCAATAAAAATTGCGCCATAAACCCTATGTTGACATGAGCTCATAAACCACGGCTCCCAACCCCACCAGAACGCAATAAGGCGCGAACAGCCAGAAACGTCCCTGGTCGATAATCTTAACCAGTAGTTTAATGGTCAGGTAACCCACCAGGGCCGCCACCAGCGTCCCGGCCAGCGTGGGCCCCAGGCTCAAGGCCGTGCGGTGTGATTCATGTAACTTCAGGATTAACGCCCCCAGGATGGACGGGATAGACAGTAGAAAGGAAAAAGTGACCGCCACCCGGCGATTCAGCCCCAAGTAAAGGGCTGCCGCAATGGTTGAACCCGACCGAGAGATCCCCGGCACCGCTGCGAACCCCTGGACCATACCGATGATCACGGCGTCCAGAATGCCCATCCGGTACATTCGCCGGCTGCTATTCGACATCCGGTAGGTGCCCAGCAGGATCAGTCCGGTGATGATTAGGGCCAGGCCGACACCCAGCAACGACGAAAAGAAAGCCTCAAATTGGTGCTTAAGCGTGACGCCGATGATGCCGGTTGGGATTATGCCGACAATTATTAGAATAGCAGCCTTTAGGGCGGGTCGGCCACTAAAGGCCGCTTCAAGCTCTTCCAGCCGTCTGACGTTCCGGAGCATCCACCAAATCTCCGCGAACAATCCAGCCACCTGCCGCCGATAGAAGGCCACAACGGCCACAAGAGTACCCAGATGAAGACAAACGCCAAACAGGACATCAGGTTCAACGAGGCCAAGAAACTGTTGAAAAATTACCAGGTGAGCGGAACTACTGACGGGTAAGAATTCAGTTATGCCTTGGATTATACCCAAGATAACGGCGTTAAGCATGTTCACCTCTAACGAGTCCGATGGGGGTGCCGTGATCAGATTAGGTTAGACTCAAAGAAAATGATTGACTAACTCCGAAAACGGTGGTATTTGCATTCCCATATGGTGAGTGTAGCTCAGTTGGCAGAGCACCGGGTTGTGGCCTCGGTGGCCGAGGGTTCAAGTCCCTTCACTCACCCCATAAATA
>JADFXK010000323.1 GCA_015233625.1 Deltaproteobacteria bacterium
ATTTTTTTAAGCCACGCTGGGACGGTAAACGCTCAGCGGACATCCGAGGAATGATAACCGCAAGTAAGACGTCCGAGTTCTACGGTCTTTGCTGCGACAAGAATCTAGTAACATTTCGTTCTTGGCTAAGGGCCGCCCGCTTTTCTCCTGAGGAGATCATCGCCTTATCAGGGCTTTCCTTTCACCAGGACCAACCCGAAACGATATTCCATGCCAAAACAGAAAAGAGAGCTTATGAAGAACTCATGGTTAGTCACCTGCATCCTGATGGTTCTTTTGCCTTCCACTCTGGTCTACGGCCAGGGATTGGGCGGGGAAACGGCAAAATCCACATCTACCAGCCAGGTGACGGTCAAAATCAAATCACCCAGTCCGTCCTCCATAAACATCGAAGAGGCTGTCGCCCCTGGCAGCCCCCTGGTCGTGGAGACTCTGCCGGCAGGCGCTGAAGTGACGGTGAATGGAACCCAAAAAGGGATATCCCCGGTTGTTGTTCCGGATCTGGCGCCCGGCCCGATTTCTATTCAGATCCGTCTGGACAATTACCAGTCCATAAAGCACACCATAACCGCCGAGGCTGGTAAACAGAAGAAGATGTCTGTCTTGTTGGAGCGGGAAGCCGGCTCCGGTCAAAAGGTAGGAAATGTAATCAAACTTACCGGGCGGGCCCTATTTAAACCAATAAATACCACCCAATCCGCGCCGTTGCGGCTGGGCCTCAAAATATATGAAGGTGACGAAGTCACGACTGAGGGAGACGGAAAGATAAGAATCCTGTTTGATGATGAGAGCGTTGTCTGCGTGGCGGAAAACACCAGGTTGATTATCTCGGAATATCGTACTGATATGAAACGGAGACTTAGATCCGGATGGTTGACGGTTCAAATCGGCAAAGCCAGCTTCTTTATCAATGAACTTTTCAAGGGGCTTAATGGACCGTCATTCCGGGTCCAAACAACCACGGCCATTATGGGGGTGCGGGGAACGATTTTTATCGTCTGGGCCAAGACCGGGTCCACGACTTCGGTTGTCTGTTTAGAACATAACATAGAGATGATCAATGTCGACCGGCCTGATAAAACAGTAGTTTTGGGGCCGAACATGGTTTCCGATGTCCAGGCCAACCAGCCGCCGTCAGTCCCCACGGCCGCCGACCCTGCCCAAATTAAGGAATTTCAAGCCGGCTTAGACAGCCAGGCCACCTCTATGAAAGATATTCTGTCAGAGTTACCTCCCTCAGATGGAAGAATACCAAAAGAGGCTGGGCCAGGCAAAGACAAGGAATGGTTGCGCCTGTTTCACAAGTAATGATCTTCCACCTCTGGTTGGCTGATTCCGGAAAGGCAACCGATCAGAGGTCAGCTTTAGCCCTCGGCGAAGAGGGCGGCAATCGTGCGCTGGTAGTCGCCCTGGGGCGGCAGTTTCGGCCGGAAAGAAGCGACTGCGGGCTTCATGGTTTTAGCTAACCACCGGTCGTTACAGGCGCACTGTTTACGCCGTAAGGTTCCTGGGTAAAAATATCCGGCCCAAACTCAACATATTGTAATTTAACTACTTCTTAACGAGAGGCTAGGATGTTGGCCGTCAACGAACAAAACCAGATGAAAAACTACTCGGTCATTCCGATTGACCCTAACGCGTCATTATTCCATGACAGCTCAGTCGTGCAAATCCACCGCACCGAAAATCTCCCCAAAGCCATATTGGACGATTTCATTCAAAACCGGCGACCGGTAGGTCTGCTCGCGAAAAATAAGAAGTACTCCGGTTTCGTTGTTTTGGCCAATGGGCCATCAGTGGAACTGGAGATAGAGGCTCGCCCGCAATTCTCACGCGATGAAAATATTCTGATAATATTTGATCACCCCGAGCTGAAACCCTTTCGGGTGATGCAAACCCAGTTTGTCAGAAAAAGCTTTGGCTGGTTTCGGTTTGAAGGAAGAGATCCTCGCCTGGACTACCGCTATGAGCTTCGCTCGGAAATCAAGGTAAGCCTTTTTCAGGTTCCTGATACCGTTTTAGGTTTCCTGGTCAACCGGCGCCTCAACATCCTGAGAGAGATAGTTAGCGCCCAGGAAGACAACCCAACATTTTGCGGATGCTTTGATTATATCGGGCCAAATTCTGAGAATGCTAATAATGGCGGTGACGACTTTTCGGTTCATCCAGTTCATGGGGAGGTTATGACCCAAGAGCCGAAGATATCCACCTTGAAAAATATTTCTTTAGGCGGTATCGGCGTCGTGATCCCGGAATCCGCCCCACCCATGCCCAAAGGGAGTGCTTATTTCTTTGAATTGCGTGTCCCCATGGGTGTAGCCAAAATCAACATCGGCCTGAGGGTCTTAGGTATTGTCCGCCATACCAGGCCGTCGCTGCAAGAGATGACGGAAATTAACGTAGCCTGGGCCCGGCGATTAAGTGACAACATTCTGGTTAACAACCTGAGAGTGCCGGTACCGGTTCCTTGAGAAATGGACTTTCCGACTGACCTATCCCTACCCTTCGGGCCTATCCCGGCTAACTATCTCGTTAAGTCGCAAAACCCGTCTCGGCCGGCCTTCCCGGATGGGGCAACCATCCCGCTGATGACTTTTCCGCCACCCTCCGAGTCTTTCCAGTTTATTCTTGCTTCTTGCCGAATGAAATATTATTATACCCCCTATGCCTAAGACCAAATTCTATCACGTTTTGGTTTGTGCCTTTCTGATCGGAGCCTTCCTCTCCGGCTATCTGATTTTGCGCGTTCTAAGTGACGTCTATTATCGAAGCCTGCCTCCAGACTATTTTGACCTGGCCGGATTGTCGGTGGCCGGGATACTTTTCCTCGTCTGTAATTGCGGGATCCTGATGACAATTCGGATCATCAAGGTTGCTTGGGAACGGCGGGAATCTCCACGTGTTATTGTCACCGCCGCCCCGGCCCCCATCGATCGTCCCTCTCAAGACGGGCCGCCGCAAGAACCAAAAGATGTCATATTAAATCAGCAGATTAAAACTGATCAATCAAGCCCGGATGATCTTCGAACAGTCGCGGTATCGGAGGCGGACAAAACCAAACATGATCTGATGGCGCTGACGGCTTTGAGTGAAATTGAAGAGCTTAAGAAAGCAACCTGTGAAGTGCGGGCGACTGAACTCCGGGAAAGGCGCCTTAGAGAGACTGCGGAGGTCGAGCGGTTGGAACTGGAAAAGCAAATCATGTTAAAAGAATTTTCCTTCGAGGACCATCTGGACGCCGCCCTGGCCAAGGTCGATCAATTGGACCGGCTCCCGTCGGCTTCCAAGATATTGGCTAAGACATTAAAATTATACGCTTATATCAAACAACAACAAAATCACGAATGAAACCCCTCATGATCCCGGACCAGGTCACGGGGCTCAATTCTCCTGCCGACTCAACCTGGTTTACTTCTTGACTTTGACCAGAATCATCAGCCCAAATCTGGAAGCCAATAATTTGTGCAGATAATTTGGCAGATTGTTTTTAATCATGCGCAATGGAAGACAGTACCGGGCAAATCTGATTTCAGAAAAGTGTCTGAACATCCGCCGCAGTTGATCCTTGGTGTAAGCCTTTCCTATGGGGTTATCCGCTCCATCAAACATCCTGACGAAATCTTCCGGGGTATCGGCCCGGACCATTTTTTCCCGTCCTCGCCCCTTCATTGATATTTTGAGAACCCGCATCGCCCCCAAGACTGCTCTGAAGAAGAATGGAGAGCGGAAAATGAAATTACGGTAGTAGACCCCGACGGCGGCCTGGCCACCAGGGACCAGGACCCGGTAGATCTCATCAATACATCCCTGCGTGTCGGGGGTGTGATGGATGACTCCTTCGGAAACTACAAAATCAAAGTATTCATCTGGAAAATCTAGATGTTCTGCGTTGCCTACGGTGATTTGACCCGGAACGCCATATAGTTGTTGGGACAACCTGGCCAGTTCGACGGTCTTTGGCGATATATCTATCCCATAATATGCGACATTCAGTTTTCCGAACAAGCGGTTCCAATATCCTGGGCCACATCCCAGATCCAGTATCCGCTTGTTATCCGCATCCGACGGAACCCATCGGGTCAAATCTCCACAAAAGCCGTCGTTGGTCTTAATCCGGTCAAATTCATCAAACCAGGCTTTGGTTCCCACTGGTTGTTCGATTTCCCCAACCAATAATGGCCTGGCATCCCAAAAAGCCCGGACGGCATCAACCGTGTTTTTCATATTGTCTTCCGCGTTATCCTGTGAAAGGTCATAATTGTCCATTTTCGAGAAGGTTCAGGACGAGCACGTGCTAAGATTTCTCGCTCCGCTCGAAATGACAACATCCGAAGCGACGACGGCGCAGAACGTTTTCGCATGCGGCCATTTTGGCATTTCGAGCGAAGCGAGAAATCTTAACTTCTTAATGCGTCCCCTACACGTAACCCGCTCATTCCTTTTGGACTGGGAATTCCATAATGACCTCGGTGCCGCCTTCCTGTTCAAAGCGGATGGTTCCATGGAGTTGGGCCTGGACCAGGGTGACCACCAGTTCCAGCCCCATGCTGATCGGATTTTGGGTGTCCAATTCTTCCGGGAGGCCGGCGCCATTATCTTTCACTCGAATCATGATCAGGTTTTTCGAAGGCTCGGTAATAGCCACTTCAACCTCACCGCCGGGCTGGTTTTTGAAGGCATGCTTGAAGGCATTGGACAACAACTCGTTTAGAATCAGGGCGCAAGGAATGGCCTGATTTATGGTCAGTTGAACAGTGGATGGAATGATTGATACATGGATTGCTTTGGATGTGGCCTGGTAGGCCTGACTCAGGAATTCCGCCAGACTTCGAACATGGCTTTCCATATTGATCAGGTCAAACCGTTCACTTTGGTAGAGCTGTTTGTGAATTAAGGCCATGGTATGGACCTTAGCCTTGGCGTCCGCCAGCAATTCAATCGCTTCTTGATTGCTGGTTTGCATACTGGTCATGTCAAGCAAGCTGGAAATAATCTGGAGGTTGTTCTTGACCCGGTGATGGATCTCCTTAAGGAGCACATCTTTTTCTTGGAGCGACGCTCTAATTTGAGACTCAGCCTGTTTGCGTTCGGTAATGTCGGTGAGCAAATAGATAAACCCGGTCACCTCTCCTTGATTGCTTCGTCG
>JADFXK010000324.1:0-4604 GCA_015233625.1 Deltaproteobacteria bacterium
GACCAGGGCGTAGTAGAGTTGTTTGACCCGTACGGCCAGTTCGCATCTCTTCTTGGGCAGTTCCAATTCCTTGGCCTTAACCCCCCTAGTGGCGGCGTCCTCCCGATGGGATAATTTTCCAAAAGTATAAATAGGTTGGGTCATGACCACATCAATCTTACCAAACGCGCTGATGTTTGACAGATTCAAACCCGGTGAAGGATCGTAGATCTTGTTGTTTCGGATTATGGGTTCCTTGGCGTCGTCGATCGGCCCGATCAGTCCGGTGACATCCACCTGGGGATAGTAGGCGGCCTTGACCTGGTCCAGATCGCTCTTGGCCGCCTCAATCTCATTTTTGGTCTCTCCAATGGCCGGACTCTTGTCCACAACCATGGCGATCATCCGGTCCAGGTCGAGAACCAGTTTTTGGCCCGGCCCTTCTTCCGCCCACCCCGCTCCCGCCATAGAAAAAATCAGACTAAGACCGACCAGGATGGATATCCTCGAATACCGTACGGGCCTGACGGACCCTCTCGCCATCTGCATATGGTCCTTCTCCTTGGAGATATTGCCGGCAAAAATAATGATGGGCGGCGGACCCGGGCCGGATTGACCTCAAGCCCGTTGCGCCCCCACTACCGGCCTAAATTTGGAACAACATCATAATTGGAACCGCCAATTTGTTTCTTCAGATACGATACTTTTCTTCCGTTCAAGTATAGGTCCTTCCAGGCGCCGTCATGATTCCAGATCATCAACGACATCGGATTATTCAGTGTCGACTGTTGGAGCTTCAATTCCAGGCCGCGGCTCCCCGGCTTATAATGATAATAAATAGATTGTTTTGTCGCCGGCTTGTATACCCTGATTTCTCCTTCGTGTGGCCCAAGACGGATAGTCACTTCCCAGCCTTTAGGATTGCTCTGGACACCAAATAGACCTTCGATAACAGCCTGTCCAACCACTGCGGCACTTCCGGAATAGTCTTCTGATCCCCGGCCCTCGCCTGGCGGGGTCTCCCATTCGTAAAACCCCATGTTATGGAGGTCTTTTTTGGCAATGGCAACTAACTCCTCAGTGGCCTCTTTCTCGAATCCATTCTGAAAAAGGCCCAGGACAAACCGCCCGGCAAACCAGTCCCACTGTCCCCCGTTCTGATATGAGAATTGTTTTGCCAGCATAGGGTGTGTAAACGTATTTTCCGGGAATGGAGGCAGCAGGACGGCCCCGACGGTAGAAATCCCGTATTCCCTTTGTCGTTGTTTAGCCGCCAGGTAAATGGAGCTTATTTGTTCTCTATTGGGAATGCCGGCGAGAATTGCTTCGGAATTGCTCCCTAAGGGAAAGATGGCGTCGGATAGTCTCTGCCTATCTTGATCCGGGGGTAATATTTTGTAATGCATCCGATAGTATTTCCCGGACCAGAAAAGCTTTCGCAAGTTATCCACCCAGGTCTGGTGAATAGATTGCCATTTGTCGGCTTTTTTTCTATTTTTCACTGTATGAAACATGATACTCAGTTTTTCCGCGGCCCGGCAAAACAAGGCGTTGGTATGAAAGTTGATGACTTTGGGCGTCGCGGCGTCATCGTAGACACTCCGTTGGTCAGCGTAAGTCGGGGAGACATCACCCCAATCAGCCGTAAAAGAACTTATTATTAAACCGGTTTCCTCATCTTTGCGGTAATCCATCAAGTAAGTTAACGCTCGTTCCAAAGAAACGACATGTTCCCGCAGCCAATTAATGTCATTTGTCGCCCTAAAATAGGTGTCGGCTCCTAAAACCAAACTGCTTTCCTGATCGCTTTCCGTGGTGTTTTTATCACATTTCCCCTGTGCGTCTATCCAGTCGTAGATCGATCCGTCCTGCTTCTGATAATTAAGGAACTCCCCTATCCAGGTTCTTAACTGTGGTTCTCCAAAATAGTATTGAGCCAACTGCATTATTGCTGCAGAATCTCTCACCCAGACCTGGGGATAAGCAGTCCCGGCATTGAAACCGAATACTTCTCCCGTCCGTCCTTGAAAAGAGGTTAAATTGAATTCCAAGGTATTTTTGAGGCGGAGTTGAATTGAGTTTAGCTGAGCAAGATCACACCACCACCTGGTATTATCTTTGTCGGCCCGGATGGCGGGCCTTTCTATTTCAAGAGGAAATTCTTGAACAATAACCGGGACCATGACAGGAACAGCGCCTTGTTCGGCGAACCATGACACCGACTCATGAACCAGATCAAATTCGCATGTATATTTTCCTGGATGTTTTGGCGCCTTAATTCGCGCTCTTAAGACACCCTCATGAAATCCCTGGGGAACCGGCGTCCTTTCACCATCGACCACTGGTTTTCCCTGTTCATCCAGCCAGTGGTAGCTAAAGTTAATCGGCTTATCTGAAGAGTATTTCCACTCACCGCTTGACATATTCTTAAGATTAACGGGTAGAATCATCGATTGGCCCACGGATAGAATGGGAAACCCTTGCGGTAGGGACATCTGGTAAGCGTAAATCGATGGCGTCGAAGCGGAACCAGCGGCGGGACCGGCGCTTCCGACGGTTGCGGGGATTCTTATCGGCCTGGCCCCTTTTTCGGCAAACCAACAGACGTTTTCATGGACCAGGTCAAACTCGCAAAGGTATTTACCGGGCTTGGTCGGCGCCTTGATTTCTGCTTTCAGAACTCCATCCTTAAATCCCTGGGGTATCGGGGTCCGTTGGCCATCTTGTTCAACCATACTTCCCCGTCCGTCTAGCCAGTGGTAGCTAATATTAATTGGCTTGTCGGCGCCATATCTCCATTCACCGTGTGATGTATTTTTGAGCTTAATGGGCAGCATCACGGATTGACCCGCGACCAAAGAAAGAACCTTTTGGGGGATGGACATCCGGTATGAGTAGATCGAAGGAGTGGGGGGGGAACCAACAGGGGGGGCACCACTTTCGACAGTGACCGGGACTTTCGTGGGATCGCCGCTTTCGACAGTGACCGGGGCTTTCGTGGGATCGCCGCTTCCGAGAGTGACCGAGACTCTCAACGGCTTCGCTCCCTTTGTCGCGAACCAGCAGACGTTTTCATGCACCAGGTCAAACTCGCAGATGTATTTACCGGGCTTAGCCGGTGCTTTAATTTCGGCTTTCAGAATTCCATTTTGAAAGCCTTCGGGTATCGGAGTCCGTTGGCCTTCTTGTTCAAGCATCTTTCCTCTTTCATCGAGCCAATGATAGCTTAGATTGATAGGCTTATCGATGGTGTATTTCCACTCAAGGTTTGACGTATTTTTGAGTTTAATGGGCAGCATAATTGATCGTCCCGCGATCATGGCCGGAATTTCTTGGGGCAAAGACATCTGGTAGGAGTAGATCGACGGATTGGAAGGGGAACCGCCCGATTGTGCACGGCCACTCACGGTAACCGGGACGCGCAGCGGTTTAGCCCCCTTTCCAGCAAACCACCGGACGTTTTCCTGGACCAGATCAAGCTCGCAAATATAATTACCCGGCTTAGCCGGCGCTTTGATTACGGCTTTCAGAACCGCTTCCCGGAAACCTTGAGGAATCGGCGTTCTTGCACCGTCATGTTCTACCTCCACTCCCTTTTCGTCCAACCAGTGGTAGCTCAGGTTGATGGGTTGGTTAGAGGTGTAATTCCATTTAGATGGTGATGTATTCTGGACTCTGACCGCAATTTGGTATTGTTGTCCCGGATTCAACGCCGGAAACTTATCTTCCATGGATAACTGATAGGAATAGATTGAATTTTCCGCAGACCCAAATTGTGCCGGCAGGACTATAAACACAATTAACAAAAGGCCCAGCACGCGGCTAAAAAGAGAGAAGACAGAATTCATGACCGACCTTTCATGGTCGTCGGCGCGGCATAAAGACTGGCTAGCCGATTTGCCCAATAACGGAAACAGGTCGTGACCCTTCCTTATATGATTGATAGGCCAGACTCGTCAGGTGAACGCACCACCGGGCTTCGTCCAAATTGGCGCCCCGGATGCTTGCATCACACACTTCCTGCCGGAAACCTTCGATCACCGGCTTCATCCATTCCAGATGTTGCGACCCCCGGGATAGAGCTTCGGAAAAATCGTAACGAACGGGTGCGGCATCATGTCGGCTCAAAATAAGATGATCATCGTTAATGCTGATCGTTCCCTTGGTCCCGATGACCTGTCCGAAGTTCGCCCGTGAGGAGGCCCGCCAGGTCAGATGAAGCCGCGCCTCAGCCCTGGGAAAACCTAACCTCAGGTTCACCGTCTCTTCTAAGCTGGAGCCGCCCGTTTCGGCGAATTCCATTCCGGCTGAGACTGACTCCGGCGTCTGGTTGATAATGGCCAACACCAGGTAGAGATGATGCCACCCGTGATCGAGCAAAATACCGCCACCGGCCACTTCAGGCTGCCGACGCCAGTCGGAGGCGCCACCTCCGGCATTGGGCGGACGCAAGACGCTGAGAGAGACAGACTTCACCTCACCGATACAATCGGCAGCCGTCAATTCAACCGCCTTAGCAAATATGGGTGCATGTTTCCAGTTGTTTACGGTAAAGACAGTGCAGCCCGAGGCATCGGCGGCTTGTTTCACCTGCCGGAAGCCGGCCAACGAAGTGACCAGTGGTT
>JADFXK010000324.1:4623-5136 GCA_015233625.1 Deltaproteobacteria bacterium
TACACCGGCCCGGCACGCGGCCATGATCTGGTCGGCATGAAAACAAGGTGGCGTGCAGATGTCCACAAAATCCAGTTCATGGTTGGCCAGCAGCGTCTTCTCGTCAGGATAGACCGTCGCGCCTGGAAGCACCCGTGACACCAGGGCAGCCCGGGCCGGAGAAGGCTCCACAACCGCCTCTATGTCAAAATTCGGATTCTGCTGCCACAAGGGGACATGAGCGTTTATAGCCACGTTCCCAAAGCCGATAACAGCCCCCTGCAAGGGCCGGCCCGGCGAATTGTGTTCAGGCATCGATTGCATTCCTTTGATCCTATCTACCCTAAGGAGTTAATCTAGTCAACCACATCATGCTAACTTGAAACGGCCATAAACGGCGTTTTTTGATTGAACACAATGTTCAACTTGCTTTCTTGGCCTAGCCACCCAGACAACTTATTGCCTAAGCGGCGAACTGGTCGAAAACAAGACAAAAAACACTAATTATGGCCGTGGCTTATACAAATTTGAATA
>JADFXK010000325.1:0-384 GCA_015233625.1 Deltaproteobacteria bacterium
TGTTCCTTGGCCGAAAGAAATCGGCTTATTCAAGATGCGGAAGCGTTCCTCGGCGGGATCTTCAGTTTTCGCAGCGCCCCAGCCCTGACTATCGAAGGGGACATCGACTGGCGGATGACCGTGAATGCTGATCCGGACTGGAATACAGACCTGAACCGGCTGGACTGGCTGACAACCCTCTTGCTGGCGACCCTAGACACGGGCGAGGGGAAGTACGCGGAAAAAGCATCTCGGGCGATCTGTCATTGGCAAAGAAACAATCCGCCCGGATCCGCTCCCTGGCTGGATATCTTCGAAGTCGCTCAGCGGGCGGGCATCCTCTGCTGGGTGTGTTTTCTGGGAACCCCCCTGGACGCGGTCAGGGACGAAGCCCGGTTGGCCACC
>JADFXK010000325.1:520-952 GCA_015233625.1 Deltaproteobacteria bacterium
GGCCCGGCGCTGGTTGCGTGGCGGGCTGCGGCTGCTCAAACGAGAGACGGAACGGCAGATTCTGGCGGACGGCGTCCATGCCGAACTCTCCGTTTTTTATCAGCGGATGATTTTGGAAGCCCTTCTGGAATTCATCGCCCTGGCTGAACGCAACCATTTTCGGCTTCCGGAAGTGATCCCTGACCGGGCCCGACGGATGCACTCCTTTTTGGTCGGCATCTGCCGTCCAGACGGCCAGTTCCCTTTGCTGGGTGACGGGTTTCGCTCGGACGTTCTTCTTCGCTTCGATGTCCTCGCGGCGGGAGCGGCTCTGCTCAACGGAATGGATGAAACCGATGCCACGGGATACGCCCCCAGCCCGGATCACTGCCACATGAATCATCGGACCCTTTGCCTGCTCAATGGCCGGATGCCGAGATGTTCGTTGACCGC
>JADFXK010000325.1:1053-5130 GCA_015233625.1 Deltaproteobacteria bacterium
GGCCTTCGGAATGGCGGCCGCGCCGGGCCATGGACACGCAGATTGCCTGTCCGTGGAATTATCCGTTAAGGGCAAGCCCGTTTTGATCGATCCGGGGTCCTACTCATGGAGCCGAACCGACGGGTGGCGCAACATCTTCCGGTCTACCCGCGGCCACAACACAGTGGTCGTGGACGGTCAAGATCAGACTCCGCTGCGGGGGATGTTCGCGGCAGGTCCCATGGCTCGGCCGACCCTGCGACACGCCCTGGCCGGTGAAACGCTCCGTCTCATCGAAGCGAGCCATGATGGATATATGCGACTGAAAGACCCGGTCCTTCATGTCCGAACAGTCATCGAAAACGCCGGCGATGGCTGGGTCATCATCGACCGACTCCTGGGCCGGGGGCGCCATGACATCGAACTGTTTTGGCACTTCGACCCGCACCTGGCCGTAAACCTGGAGGAGAACGGTTTCGCAGTCCACGACCACAGCGGGGCACTTCTGCACGGCTACTGGACTGCGTTGAATAAAATCAAGGCCGAAGTGCTTCGGGGCGGCGAATGTCCGTCCGTCGGATGGGTTTCGATGGAATCCGGTATGAAACAACCCGCTAACGTGGTACGGCTCCAGGCGGAGCTTCGTTTACCCTTTTGGATCGCGACGTCACTGGCGCCATCTTTTCCCGGCTCAATCCGCCCCTATGTCTCGAGCCTGTCATGTGAAGAAGGGATCGCTCTTAGGTGCGAAAGCCCTGAAGCTAAGACCACCATCTTCCTCTCAACAAAAATCAATACACTTCCCCCAAGATCGTCATTTCTCCGTAGGTTGAAGGAGATGACAAAAAAACACGGACAGGCACCGGCGGAAAGTCACGGTAGATGTTTCGGCCAGTGGTCTAGCGATGCAGAAATTGTGGTCATTCGAGAAGGAGTAGAAAATTCGCTCCTGATGATAAATGGCCGGATGTTTTCAAGGAATGGGGCTCCTTATTTGTCTTTTCCAACTAAAGCTGATCACATGGCCCATTGGACTGGCGGCCCACCGTAAAAGACTTGTCTCCGGCGTTCCGGGTATCGGTATGACAGCATAACCTCTTGAAATTGGGCCGAGAGTTAATCACCGAGTTCACCTGCCATCAAGTCATTACGGACGCCAATACCAGATGAACCCCAAGTTCAGCCTCGCTTTCCTGATCATAACCCTCTGGAGGTTTTGAACTGGACTATCCAGAAAGTGACTATCGAGCGGGTGGATCGGCGGAAAACAGATCAATTTCTTTTATCCAGCCAGAGGTGGTTTTGCCTTCCGCCGTGTATTCGGCAAACACCCAGCCTGGTTTGGATTTGTATACCTTGATTGGATTTCCCCTGACCACATATGCTTTACGCTTTTTCCCGTCATCCGCCTCGGCGTAAAAGGGAGCTTTTCGAGCCGATACGACCCGGATGGCCAGCCATTTGCCAGGGACATTGAGGGGGAAGTCCGCCCCGCCTGTCTTAGCAAAATGTTGTACATTCCAACATCCGCCATGTTCCTGATCCAATTTAATTTTTAAGGATACGGGGACTTCCACTGGGGCAGGGGTGAGCTCGCCGGCTATCAGATTGTCCGGGGTCTTGTCAGCCGGGAACCAGGTTTGAATCTTGTATGGCGCGGCCCCCTTCATCGAGCCGCGCAGATAAAAAATACAACTGAAAAGCGGTTGTCCGGAGGCTTCGTCTAATCCCGTGTAATTTTCGTAGTATCCGGTAATGGTCCCCTTGGCTGGGTCAATGCCTATCAACAAGCCTTCATAATCACCGGAAGCAACCTGGGCCTGGAGTTGGCCGACATTTACCAAAAGAAATAGCACCAGCCCTATTGATCGCAAAAGCATCTCGCATTCCCCCTGGCCGCAGACATATCGATCCCCCCGCCATCCCGGGGGGCAATCTTGCAGCATTAAGGTGAACGTTTCTTCTTACTTGACTCTCGCCTCAATTGCGGAGATGTGATCAATGGAAACCAGGGCATCATAAAATTCTTTCTGACTTAATTTGCCGAGATGCAAAAGGTTGCCTTTGACACTAGTTACCACACCGGTAATAGTTTGACCGGAGGCTAAGAAAACGGTTACGCTCTTGCCCTTAAGCATAACCAGATTTTCCGTCAGGGACGTATCTACATTAAACTTGACGATTTCCGGTTCCGCGGCTTGAACGTCTTTTGTTTGTGTAAAAAAGGTGAATCCCAAGATCATGGTAAGAACGATGACAGCCGCCAAAGTCTGCTTTCTGATTAATTTTTTCATGCTCATCCTTCCTTTCGTAGTTAGAGTTTTTTCCTGATGATTCGTTCAATTACTTCTCGCTGAATAAATCCGCATCCTGCTCCTCGTGCATCTTGCCGCTGGAAATATCTAGGAAATAAATTCTTTCAATTCAATGACCAGAAGTTCCACTTCTTCGACTAACTGGATGAAAACTTCTTTGGATTTAGTTAACTGACTATTCTGGCCCATAAGCTCTAACTCCAAGGCCAGGCTCCCCGTTCTTAAAGCCGAAAAACTGAGTAAAGGCCCTTTCAAAAAATGGGCAGAATAACTAAGCCTTTTGGAGTCATTATATGCAATTGCGTCATGGATGTCATCAAGGTATTTTTTATAGTTAGCCAAGAAATTTGTTATAAGTTCGGCGGCCAAGTCCATGTCATTAAGGCAACGTTCAATAAATGATGTACTTTCGAAAACGATGTTTGACCCGAGATACTCTCCGACCGGCTTGACCTTTTTAGACTCATGAGCGAGTGACTCGATGTAGCCTATGGCCTGTCCCGGATCCATAGGCTTAGTGATGTACCCGTCCATTCCAGACGCCAGACAGCGTTCTTGGTCACCTTTCATGGCAAATGCAGTAATGGCGATGATGGGGATATGACCTCCAATCAAATTCTCTTTTTCCCGGATTTTTTCTGTGGCCGTAATTCCGTCCATAACCGGCATCTGAACATCCATCAGCACCAGATCAAAAGTCTGTACTTCCAACGCCAGCACAGCTTCAGCCCCGTTATTGACGATTGAAATATTATGACCTCGGCCCTCCAGCAGGGCCTGGGCCAGCCTTTGATTGATGGGATTGTCCTCGGCCAAGAGAATATTAAGCTTACTGGGACTTTCTTCTAAATGATACAGGGCCACCAGGGATTTTTGGTCATAATCCGGGATTTCAGCGCCAAGGACAGTCAAAAGGGCATCCAGTAGGTCTGAATGTCTTACCGGTTTGGTCAGATAGGCTGATATGCCTAATTCCTTACATGATCCCGGGTCTCCTCGATGCATGGCTGAGGTCAAAATGATAATCTTGATGTCTCGCTGGCCAAGATTTCCCTTGATTTCTTGGGCTAGTTCAAATCCGTTCACTTGGGGCCTAGATAAATCGAAAATAGCCAGGGCAAATGGCTCATTATCTTCTTCGGCTTGTCTTAGGACGTCTGATGCGGCAAGAACGTTATCTACCATCGTGGGTTTTACGTCCCAACCTTGTAGCATCTCCTCGATGATGCTCCTGTTGGTGGCGTTACCATCTATAACCAAGACCTTCACCCCCCGTAACTTCCCAAGCTCTATGGGTCTGGTATCGACTTCTTCTTTGAGGATACCCAATCGAATATCAAAATGAAACGTACTCCCTTGTTCTACCTCCGACTCCACCCGAAGTCCACCGCCCATCAGGGAAACCAGCTTGGAACATATGGTTAGCCCTAATCCGGTCCCACCATATTCGCGAGTGGTAGAGCCGTCGGCCTGAGTGAACGGGTCAAATATCCTCTCTATTTTATCTTCTGGAATACCTATCCCGGTATCCCTGACGCTGAAATGGAGCACGACCTGGTCATTTGTCAGTGAAGAGGACTCAACCTCTAAAACCACCTCACCAGAATCAGTGAATTTAATGGCATTACCGATAAGATTGAGTAAAACTTGCCTTATTCTGACTGGGTCGCCTAACAAATTATCCGGAACATCGGGCGTAATCCGATAGGCCAGCTCTAACCCCTTTTCGTGGGCTTTGACGGCTAAGGTTTTCATCACGTTGCCCAGGTTGTCCCGTAATTTA
>JADFXK010000326.1:0-4479 GCA_015233625.1 Deltaproteobacteria bacterium
AGAAATCTTAACGTCGTTGCCTTAATTCAGCAGCATTGGGTTGAACTCCTGGTCTGACTAAGTTTAATCTCTGCCTGAAAGTTTTTCAGTCCTTCCGGAGGCGGGGAGCAGTTCCTCGATTGCTTTAAAGAGTTCTGATGCAGAAAAAGGCTTGGAAACATATCCATCCATCCCGGCGCCCAGGCAGCGTTCCCGGTCACCCTTCATGGCATGAGCCGTCATGGCGATAATGGGCAACCGGGTGCCGATGGATTTTTCCTTTTCCCTTATTATTTTGGTGGCCTCAAATCCGTCCATCTGGGGCAATTGAACATCCATCAGAACGACGTCGAACTGTTCGTTGTCTAGAGCCGTAAGTGCTTCCAGGCCGGTGGCGGAGACGACGGTGGTGTGTCCACGGCTGCTCAGAAGGGCCACAGCCAGTCTTTGATTGACCGGGTTATCCTCCACCAGCAGGATGTGTAGCTTTGATCGCGCCTCCGGCAGTGTCGGCCGCTCCTCCAATACACATATTTCCCGGCTGGGTTCCGTCCCGCTCAAGACGGTTAACAGAACATTAAGCAATTCCGATTGCCTGACCGGCTTGGTCAAGTATGCGGCCAGTCCTAGTTTTCGGCATCGGCTCCCATCCTCCAGTTGTCCCGACGAGGTAAGCATAATCATTTTAGGACACGCTGATTCGGTTTGTCTCTTTATCATTGCAGCTAATTGAAATCCATCCATTCCCGGCATGTGGCCATCGAGGATAATCAAGTGGTGCTCCAGGCCGTTACTGGCAGCCGAAGCCAAAACCGTTAATGCCTCCGGGCCATTCTCCGCCGTCGTGGGAATAGAACCCCATGTTACTAACATTTCTTCTATTATATGCCTGGTTGTGGCCGTGTCGTCAACTACCAGCACCCGTAAATCTCGTAGCTCCTTTGGCGCCGGGGGGATGGTCCAGCCAATTTCACCTTTTTGCAGGCCAAAGCTTACGGTAAAGCCAAACGTGCTCCCTCGGCCTTCCTGAGATTCCACCCAGATGCGGCCGCCCATCATCCTCACCAATTTAACCGAGATGGTCAAACCCAGGCCGGTGCCGCCATACCTGCGCGTGGTCGAGCCGTCCGCTTGGGTAAATGGTGAAAAAATATGTTCAATTTTGTCGTGGGGAATGCCGATGCCGGTATCCCGGACGGTGAACAGCACATCAGCCCGGTTTGATCGGAGGGCAGGTGACTAGAAGTGGGCGAACTCGTGGATCAGAGGAAGTCAAGGGTGGAAAGAAAAACAAGGCCAACGGTCAGGCGCGTACGGGTGCGCGAGCCTGGCCGGAGTCGCGACCGGTGAATAACCTATTTTCAGAACCGGTAGTTTCGGCAAAGCCGGCCACCCAGATCAAGATCAGACGAGCTAAAAGGGCAGATGCTCCCTTCGTGGCAGCCCTGGCTGGGAAAGTCCTTTCCGAATACGGCCTTTATGATAAATGTCTGCCCGACTGGCTTTTTCTCGACGGGATTGTCTCCTTGATCGCCGAGATGAGAAGGCGGCCTGTGGGCATGGCAATCATTCACCTGCCGGAAAAGATGGACAACCCCGGCCTGGGGTTTATAGTCTACATCCTGGCCATGGCCGTTTCACCCACTTTTCAGCGGCGCGGTGTCGGTCATGCCCTGATGCGGTGGATTATTAATTATGCCATCAAAAACAAATTTGAATATATCGTCCTCCATACCGCCGTGGCCAACCACCAGGCCATTAACTTTTATAAAAAATACAACTTCGAGGTGACCAGGCTGGTTCGGAATTATTACCCATCCGGCCAAGATGCCTTTACTATGTTTCTGACTTTGGATTGAGCGGATATGGTTTGCCTGCGAAATACGGGTTTCCGGCCCCGGGTGGGTGGCTCCGGCCGTCAGCGCCTCGCTCCATGATTAAGTGACGTTATCTGGTCGATTTTTTAGGCGTCGGCCGGGAGCGGCTGGGGAGGTTCACCGAGAATCCTTTTTTTAGGAGTAGATCGCCATTGTCTCTAAGCACATAGAAGACAACTTTGGTCGGGGTACCCGTTGGAAGTTGGATAAAGGCATTGGCCACCTTGTAATTCTGAACGGAGTAATAATCCCCTTTGTGGAAGTCGGTGGGCGGCCCCTGACCCGCGCTTAGATTAGGAAACCAGGCGCGGATATGGCCGGCGCCCGTCTGGGCCTGGACCAAAACGAACAGACGACCGGTCACCTTTTCCTTGTGACGAGTATTGACCAGGGTGTAGGTGATGGTCAGCCCGCTCTTGGGAGTATAGGAGAATTGTGGCTGTTTGAGCATAACCAATGGGGGCCCGCCTGGGGTTTTGGCGCCTTTGAAGTAGTCCTGTGACGGTGTTGTTTTGGGGCGGGATTCCGTGGGGCGCGAATTGGGTTTGCGTTTCACCGGTTTATTTGTCGCACTGGGCACCGACGTCGGTGGGGACGGGGTGGCGGTGACGTTGACAGGACTGAGCCTGTCAGACGGGGAGGCCTTGGGTGTGACCAGGGAGGTCACTTTTGGGGTGGCCTTCGCAGTCGGTTCAGGAGTGGCCGGCGGCGAGACCGCGGTGCCTCGGGGTGGGACTTCTGATTTGGCCGATGCCGCGCTGGGCGTTGTCGTGGTCTCGGCCGTTGCCGTCACTTTCGTCCAGGACGGCCAGCGTTCCGTTAATTTTCCATTATCGAGTTTCCCGCTGGTGCGGAAGATAAAAAAAATGCCCAAAAACATGACTACCGCCGTCAACATGATGTAACGGATGGTCCTTTTTGTCCGACGACTCTTCATGTTTCTTCTGGTAGACTTTTCGATCAGAAAGGAGCCAAAGGCATAGCCGAGCAGACAAAGCGTGATGATAATTGTGTAGCGAGACATCCACATTCCTCCTGCCTTGAATCATCTCCCCAGATATCTTACAGGCCAGGTTAGATTCTTAACTATGGTAATATTTTAATATGTTATCTATCCGCTCAGACAGAGCAGGTTATCGCAGTTTAGGGCGATTCGCTCCCATTGTTAGATTCTTATATCTATGTGCTAAATTTGTCAACAAAAAATGGCTTTGGTCAGGCTACTCAATGAATTTGGAAAAAGGAAAATGACTCAGGGAGGAACTCGTATTACAAAATAAGGGGAATACAACCCCAGCCGGGTCGAATCTATCTGTTAAGCCTGGGGCGCCGACTCGGGATACCCCGCAGACAACCCTACTTCGCCAGGGGCCGGGCCTGGAATAATTTTTGGTTGACGATTTTGGCCCGGCGTGCTATGTAGTAGCCCGTGAGGGAGCCCGTCCTTGAAGGTCCAGGGTTAAGGCTCCGGCCGGATTCGGGTTGACCCAAGGGGTTTCCAGCGGTTACCAGGGATGGAGGAAGAAATGGCCGCCCGTGGCAGCCGGAAACAACGACCTGAAGCATGATGCCGCCTCTGGCTACTCCCTGCTATCTCAAGGGCAGCGGAAAAAGGCGTGTAGTGACACTAATGGAGTTATCAGACCATGGACAGACTTACCTATCCTGGGGCTATTTCCCTGAATCAGGCTCATATCCCCCATCAGGGGTGTTCCGACTGTATCTGGTTTGAATGGGACGAACGGCAAAGTCTCTGCCTGAAACGGTTAAATATCATCTGCCCGATTCATGCTTCAGAGGTCTTCGGGCATCTCAGTTTAAGGCAGGAGATCCGGAAGTAAGGCCCGGACAACACGGCATAACCCAAAGGTTTCAGGATAGTAACTGGAAATATAAGGAAACTGTCGGCGTCCTTTCTTGTTTCCTCCTCGTCCTTCGCAAGATGCTTTTAACCCGGCTGAAGAAGCATAATCCCGTCAATCCCGGATTCTGCGCTAACCAGTAGTATTCACGCCACAAAACTTCCCTTGCCACAAATCCCGCGCTATCAGGTCGTCTTTGATTTCTTCTAAATTCTTTTGTTTTTCTAAGGCCCAGGTCGGGGCCCGGAGGAATTCTCTGGGCGGATCACCGGTTAACCGCATCACGACCATCTCCGGCCGAAGATAGCCCAGGAAATCTCCGACCAGACGGACATAAGCCGCCCTACTCAAGGGTTGGTACTCTCCCCGAAGATACATCTGATCCAGGGCCGTTCCTTTGACTATGTATAAAAGATGGATCTTGACCCCGGCCACCGGCAAGGCGGCCAGATGTTGGGCGGTGGCCATCATGTCATCCGCCGATTCTCCCGGCAGACCCAGAATGACGTGGGCGCAGACCTGAACCCCGATGCCCTGAAGGAGGGTCACCGTGGTCACAAAATCAGCAAAAGTGTGCCCCCGGTTGATCAGGGCCAGGGTCCGGTCATGGGCGGATTGCAGGCCCAATTCCAGCCAGACCAGATGGGTTTTCGCATATTCGGCCAGCAGAGCCGCGACTTCCGGTGAAACACAATCCGGCCGAGTGCCGATGAATAATCCGACTATGTCCGGATCGGCCAGAGCCTCGTCGTAGAGTTGCC
>JADFXK010000326.1:4506-5123 GCA_015233625.1 Deltaproteobacteria bacterium
CCGGGGCAAGGGGGCGTAGGTATTGGTATAAGACTGGAAGTAGGCGATAAATTTACTGACCTTAAAGCGTCGACTCAACACTTGTTTGAGCGTTCGGATTTGCTCGGTGAGGGATAGACCTTGGAGAGCTAAGCCGGTTCCGGAGCCGTGATCATCACAAAAAATACACCCCAGGGTGCTAATGGTCCCATCCCGATTGGGGCAGGACAGGTGGGCGTCTAAGGAGATCCTATGGACTTTACTCCCAAATATCCGGGTCAGGTAGGTCTTGAAGTCATAATAACGCGCCGTAGGCGGGTCAACCACGGCGCGTTTAGTGGGGTTAGAGGTCATGGCACAGGTGCGGGCAAAGGGGAAATTACGCCTTAATATTGATAATGGTCCCGGTCATTTCGTTTTGGGTTTGAATGACCTTGGCGTTAAATTTGGCTTTGTGGGCATCGGCCGTCAGGCCGACCATCTCAGCGGTCAGGTCGGTGTTGGATCCCTCAATGGGTTTTCCGCCTTGGGTACCTGTGATCGGACCGGGACTGGTGTCCTTCTTGACGGTCAATCTTGGTTGACCATTGGGGCCGGAATCAGTGGTCGGGATCAGGCTTTTAAAAGACTCGGTATTG
>JADFXK010000327.1 GCA_015233625.1 Deltaproteobacteria bacterium
CGGCGTAATATCGTAAACGGCAAAATCACCTTACCATAATCCGCCTGCTTGTAATCGCCGCGTAGCAACTCAGCCACGCTCCATATGAAATTGGCAAGCTCCTTGGTCTTTTCACTTCGTGCCATTATGGTTGTTTAACAGGTCAGTCTTGTTCAACACAAAGATGAAATTATCCTGAGACTGAGAAGCCCGGCCAAGCATTTCATAAAAACTCAAATCGCCGTACTTTTCAGGTGAGGTTACCCAAATGACCAGATCAAACCGGGGCAACATTTCCAGGGCGATCACTCGATGCTCTTCCATAATACTGTCAAAATCAGGCATATCAAAAACTACAATATTCCTGATCCGTTCCACCTGGTGAGGTGCGTCGGCGATATTGATGGACTTAACCTGGTCACTGAGCGCCTCAAGGTCGATCTGGGTGTCTTGATGATGATAACACACCGGCCTTTCGGTGAAGGGCCGTTTGGTTGAGGATCCGGAGATTTTCTCCCCGGCCAGGGCGTTGATGATGGTGGATTTACCCACCCCCGCGCCCCCCATCAGGCCGATAAACAAGACCCCCTCGGTTCGCTTCACCCGGGAGGCCAGTTCATCCACTTCCAGCCCGACGGAGGACCTGATCTCCTGATCCACCCACAGAGACGACCCGGAAGCCAGTTCCTTGAGTTCGGTAATTCGTTCTATCAACTCTTTTTTATATGACATAGCGATAGCAGCCCGGCGCCGAATTCTAAGATTTATTAGAACAGGAGATGTAGGATGGCAATCTCTAACTAATGAAAATAAAAACTGACTTTAATCAAGCAGGCGCAGCCCGTACTTCTTGACCAGCAGATCTGAGGCGTCATAAACCGCCGCCGTGGCTTCCGGCGGATTGCAGTGAGAACTGAACAAATCTTGATACCGCTTCAGTTGGTCCTCTAAGATCTGGGTGTAAGTATCCTGGTAGCGTTGATTTAGTTCCCGCCCAATGGCGGCCACCTCACCTCGGGTGAACAGTTCGACCATGACCTTAGGAACAAACGGGACTACCACCGAGCCCAGGAGCAGCTCGAAGAAAGTCAGTCCGCCGCCGATGGCCGACTCAATCATCACAATGCAAATCATCCAAAGCACGGATGCGGAATATAGCCCCGCTTTTTGTCCGGGGGGAAGACCCTTCCTCAACGCCTCAAATCGTTCTCTAATCCAGGCATCAATCTCGTCTTGTCGGCCATCAAAGGCGGCCTGGATGGCTTCTTTGGACAAAATTACGCCCGGCTCGGAGATGGCGGCCAGTAGGGGCTGATCGGAAGGCAAGTCGGACAGGTGATGACTGAGCGCATGGTTGAACATGGTCAATGATTCTAGCGCGGGATTCAAATTGACCAGCACGCGGATTCGGGCCAAATCGGTCTGTTGGGTATCCTCCACCGGAACCGCCGCGGCGCCCGGCTCAGCGGACTTTAATCTCAGACGACTCATGACAAAATCTTTGATGTACTTTCTGGGGCTGGCCATAAAATCATATTTTTGCATCATTTCTTTGAGATGTTCCCGGATGTGCTTTTTTGTCTGTTCATCCAGCCGGGCGTCCATGGTTTCCATGAGATGAAACAACGCCTGCTCGTGAAAGACCTTAACATCGGCCAGAATAGTATCCAACTGGACTTTTTCAGCCGATAATTCGTCCCCGATTAACTTTAGTCGGGTTCGGCCGCGGTCCCGTAACCGGTCCAGTTCGCGACTCCGCAGTCGCGGAACTTCGTCTTCGGTGGCCAGGCCGGCCAGGCGTCGCTCCAGGTCGCTCAGGGTTACTCCGGCGCCCCGGACATAGGGAATGACAAACACGTCTTCAAAGGGCACCGCCCCGGGACCGACCTGGGCCAGAAAATCATCTTTGGCCTGGGACGACTCCGATTTATTGAAGGCAAACAGCATCCGCTTGCCGTCTTCGTTGGCTTGCTTGATCATTTCCGAAGGGAGGCGGTCGGCGTATTTCTCTTCACTGGTCACGAAGATAATTAAGTCGGCCAGGGCGTAAATATCCTCGGCCATCTGGTGATTGGCCAGATCGACACTATCGAGGTCGGGATTGTCCACCAAGACCATGGACTCCCATTTGGGGTCGGTATGTTTGACCAACAGTAACTTAGCCGGCCAACCGGTCAACCCCTCCGGCGGGATGTCGTCCACGTCCATGACGATGGTCTCGAAATCAGGCAAAAAGGCGCTGTCGTCAAAGACCTCCAGGTGCGAGGCATGACAATACAAAACCGGTCCCGTGGTTTTTGGTCGCTCCACGCCGGGCAGCCCCACCCGTCTTCCGGCCAGGGCGTTGAGCAGACTGGTCTTGCCGGTCCCCGTGCCGCCTTGGAAGGAAACAATCAACGGGGGACGGTTGCCCAGGCTCAGTTTAAAGAAAAAAGCGGCCAAAATTTTAACGGTTTGAGATACTTTCTTGGTTAGGGCCTCCCCGTCGGAAATGAAGGGTGTGGCCCTAATTTCAGATATGGCCTGGATGAGCTCGGATATGTTTGATTTATTCACGATTATTCGGTTCGCTGCCGGCTAAAAATTCCGGCTTTGAGACTTTCTAAAATAGTTAAGATGCGGCTGACATCCAGGTTCATCTGATCTATCTGGGCGTAATTGATCTCCCGATTACGTTCCTCGGTCTTGACCATTTGGCTAATCAATTCGACGTCAACCACAAAGGATTTAGACAGGTTTTTCAGATCGGCCAGGGTTTTTCCGGCCAGGTTGTCAATCAGTTTGAAGGCGTAGGCATACTTAAAATTCTCTTTAAAGTCCATGAAGGACATGGACATTTCTTTAAGCGCCTCGTCTTTGATCAAGGCGGTCGCGTCTCGGTAAAACTGGATGTCGTACTGGTTGATCCCGGCTTTGACCTCCGGGGTTTTGAAGATTTTCCGGATCAGGGTCTCGAAACTCTTGACTGCCTTGGTCAGTCCCGAGTAGATGAAGACCCGGGCCTTCATTCGAAAATCGTAAGGAATCGTGGCGCTGAAAATTGGCGGCGGATCAAAGGCCAGGGGATCCTTTTCGTAGTTTGGGAGAACCGTCACATCCTTAGTATCCAGGCCCAATTTGGACAACTCGGTTTGATATCCTTTGAGGGAATCCTGCATCAAGGAGAGGAAAGGATTGATCGTAGCAGCCATGTGGTCTGTGACTCGGTCTTTGACTTGCCCGGAGAAGGCAACTACCTGGAGATTGATATCCTCCACCAGAAACCGGTTCAGACCGGCATCAAAGAGGCGGAAAAAATGTGAGGCAGCCGCCATTCCGCCACTTTTTTGAAGGATCTTTATCTCTTCTTTGGTTTCATGAACGAAATTTCCAATGAACCGGTGGGTATCCTTGACTACCTGGCCATTCTTGGCGTCAAAAAATCTATCGACCTCATTTCTGAGTTCTTTCTTGATCTTGTCCACAGCGCCTTTGAGGGTGTGCTCCAAAGAGGAGACCACATATTCCAAGGATTCCCGGCGGTGAGTCATTTTTTGGGACAGTTCTTTTATTTCCTCGGCATCCCGGTCCCTAATCCCGGAACTCAGGGTCAGAAAGTGGTTCATCCCGTGCGCCACCCAGAAAAGCTTCTCCAAGCCAGACTTAAGCGTCAGCGAAGATTTTTTTTCGGCCGCCAGTTCAGTAAAATATGACTGGAAATGCTCCGACTGATTCGACATCAAGGTAGTCAGCCCGGGTGTCTCCTGCCAGACGGAAATGAAAGCCCGATCCTTTTTGGACAGGCTGTCGGCATCTCGGTTTTGCATTTGCTGAAACAGGTCGAACAGGGCGGAGAGGGCGAATACTTTGGATCCGGGGGCGATATCTTCCAGTTCTTTTTGAACGCGCTCCGTCAGGGAGGTTACCGAGGGCAGGTTGTCATGTTCGTTCAGGTCAAGATTCAGCACGAAGACAGTATTATCCAGCAGCCTAAAGGTGCGCAGGATAGACATCAACTTAATGTCGGCTTCCCGGATTCCAGTGCGGCCACTGATCAAGTATAAGATCAAATGGGTTTTTAAAAGATAGTCCTGGACCTTGGCCAGGTGGGCCGGATTGGGGGCATCACTCCCCTGGCAATCGGCCATCTCCACGTCATTGCCCAGCCAAAAAAACGGCAGCGTCAGGAAGACGTCCTTGATAAACACGGCCTGATCTTCTCGGCCGACGAATTCTTGATGGAAAGCCAATTCCTGGCCGGACAAGTCGAGGGGCGTATGGGAATTGATGATATAGGGGCGAACCCGCTCAAATCCGCTCAGGAAGGAAGACAACAAGAGAATATTTGGATCTAACCCGGATGAAGAGGTAAACTCGTCTGATTTTCTATATTTCTTTAAGGCCGTAGCCAGGTTTTGCCGAAACGACTGATCATCGATGTCCAATGGGCCGGTTTCAAAACCGGTGGATTGGATTTCCGGGCAAAGAGCAATCGAGGCCACGATTTCTTTGTTAATTTCTTCCAATGACTTAAATACGATCCGGGCGGAAGGCTCGGGCCCGGCCAGAACCCGGGTGATGGCCGAGGTGATGATTCCGGCGCCCCGTTTCAGATAGTCGGCGCCCAGGAGCGAGTTTATAAAGGTGCTCTTACCTGCTTTGACCGAGCCAATGACGGCCACCCGAAAAATGTTTCCCTTGATATGGTCCATGAATGAGAGCAACATTTTTTCCCAAGTATGCACCTGGGCTAGCTTCTGACCATAGACTATGGGGAAGACCCGGACCATCCCTTGCAGCTCCTCTTCCAGGCTCAGCATGATATCTTGGGGAGTCTTGGAGTCGGATGAATTGCCAGACGAGACGGCGGGCGAAACATCGGCTGAACCGATGGTCGACGGCAGGGTGGCAGGCGTGTCCAGGGCGGGGAGCAACAGTGTTGTGTCCGGTGTCGTGCCCTGTGGTGTATCCTGTGACGTGTCCTGAGTTGTGTCCATAGAAACTCTCATTTTCAGCAGTAATATTCCGATGTCATTGACTTAAGGGTCTGAGCGTATTGAAACCATGCACCCAGGGTGGCGCTTCGCTGACCCTGGGCTAGATTGGGTAACCCCTACGGGGTATTAGGATGGTGGCCCAGCCTTAAGATGTTCTTAGCCCCGG
>JADFXK010000328.1 GCA_015233625.1 Deltaproteobacteria bacterium
AAACTTACCCAGCGGCAATTTCAGGTCGATCCGCTCAGCAATCCGGACCGTGTTTTCCACTGCGCCCGGAAAATCGGCGAATTCTTTAATCATCACTTCGGGAGATTTAAAGTAAATTTGATTGGTGGCGAACTGAAACCGGTCGGCCTGATCGATTGTCTTGCCGGTCTGGATGCACAGCAGGAGTTCATGGGCCTTGGCATCTTCCTGATTCAAGTAGTGGCAATCATTGGCGGCCAACAGGGGAAGGCCGGTCTCCTGGGACATCCGGAGCAGTTCCGCATTAACCCGGTCCTGTTCCTTAATCCCGTTTTGTTGCACCTCCAGATAGAATCGGTCTTGATCAAATATCTGGCGATAGACTTCGGCCTCTTTGAGGGCTTCGGCGTAGCCCTGATGGGTCAGGACATAGGGAATGACGCCGTGGAGACAGGCGCTGGACGCGATCAGACCGGCGTTCCACTGTCGCAAGGTGGTCAGGTCAACCCGGGGCTTGTAGTAGAAGCCCTTCATGAAGCTATCGCTGACCAGACGGCAAAGGTTCTGGTACCCCTCGTAATTCATAGCCAGCAGGACCAGATGCCGACCCGCCTCTCCGGCACTCCGGGCTTCTTTGTCCAGCCGGCTGCCCGGCGCCACATAGACCTCACACCCGATAATGGGTTTGATCCCTTCCTTCATTGCCTTATCATAAAATTCCACCGCCCCGAAGAGATTGCCGTGATCGGTCATGGCCACGGCAGACATGCCGAAGGCTTTGGTTTTCTTTAGCAGATCGCCCAGCCGAATGGCGCCGTCCAACAGGCTGTACTGGGTATGAACGTGGAGGTGGACGAATTGATCGTTACTCATGCAATGCCTCTACAAAAGTTGTGGGTTGCGGGTCAATGTCGGTAGCTTAACGAATTGGTTCATATGGGAGCGAAAGCCTATCCGGTCGACAAACCCCTAAGCCAGGTAAAAGTCCTCCGAAAAGGGCGAGACAGACCTGTAAATCGACCAAAGTGCTTGATTGCCGGCAAAGGATATGATAGCGATTTACCAAATAACAATTAAATAAATGGAAAACTCATAACCCTCGGGAGGTCTTGAAATAGACTCAAATAATATGAATCAGTTGAATATCAGGCGATACAATTTCAACGTCTCACTTATGATGATCACATTAATTCGCTATATCATCTTTATAGCTTTTTATGTTCTTTGTCTGCGAACTATTGCCGTTACCCTCCAACGCGCGCCTGATCCCGGAAAGGTTTACCTGCTAGCCGCGCTGTTTACTGTATTAGGAGCGGTGGCCTGGCGTCACACGTCTGGTTATTTGTATTGGTTAGTCGCCTTGGTCCCGGCCATCAGCGGCTTTCTGCTTATTGGCGGTCTGCGTGATCTCGACGTTCTGCAAAATCTATTTGCTGTTCTTTACCTGTTCTGGCTACCCCGTCGGGTGCTGTTCGAGCGCCGCAGCCTGACTTCAGGGACCCAAATTGAAGACCTGATCGATCTGTTGTCCGGCATTGTCTTGCTGTCGCTATTTATTTCTTTTTGGAATTATCCCCTTGACTATCTCTGGCCTGAATTTTGGTATGAGCCGATGATCGGGTCGACCCAAATACTTAGAACTCTGATGGACGCATACACTTTGCTGCTGGGGCTGTTTCTGAGCAGGTTACTGTTTCTGGAGGCCGACAGCCGCATCACAGATTTTTCCAAGGGCGTCTTTTTGATTCATTTCTTGATTATCATCATTTTCTCCTTGGTGCAACTGATCTTTGACGTTCCCGGCGCCGAGGCCTGGGAACTTAGGCTGTCTAGATATAATATCATTTCTCCTTTTGAGGACAAGAACTCATCCGCCAGTTACTTAAGTTTTTTAATTTTCGTGTTCCTGGCCGGGAGCTTCCGGACCACGTCATTCAGAAGATGGATAAATCGGGGTGCGGTCTTCATTTTGATTCTTCTAATTATCCTGGCGTTGTCCAGGGCAGCCTGGCTCGCCTTGTTGATCACGGGAGCCGTTTATTGTGGTTATTATTTTCCCAAAAGACTGACTGTCCTCATCTTAAGTTTGGGGCTGGCCGGCGCTATCTTAATCAACCTGCATGGGGCCGGAGCGAACCGGGGACCTGGGTCACTCAAGTCTTTATTCACCTCTGCCCTGTATGTAACTGGTTATACATCTGATGGTAATCTCCGTTACCGGTTTCCACTATGGATTTCCGCTCTAAGAATGACCTATGCTGCCCCACTGGTGGGATGTGGAATTGGGACATTCTCTGAAAACTCACCGTGGTTCCAGGATCGGCCGGCAACAACAAGCTATGCGAACATTAGTGAATATCCGGCTTTTCGTCAAAACGCTCACAATTACTTTTTACAGCTCTCGGCCGAACTGGGTCTCCCTGGTCTGGCCGTCTTCCTGGCCATTATTTGGTATGCTTTGAGATCCAAATCTCCAACTCAGGAACCTGATCAGGAGTCTAAATTCTATCGTCTTGGTCTAAAGTGTGGTCTGGCCGCCTATGTTCTCACTTTTATCACCGGCCACCCCTTGTTACTTGACAACCAGCAGGTCCTCTTCTGGTTTATTATCGCCACATTGGCCATTCCCGAGGGATCGATCCGGAAGGTGGAGAACTCTGGGCGGGTGAGCCAACCGGCGCTGATTGTGGTCATCATATTGAGCGTCGGTTTTGCCCTGGGCTATGGTTACCGCTTCAGTCATCCGGTCATTCCCCATGAGTTCGGCCTTTATTCATGGGAAAAGCATCCTAACGGCAGCTATACCCGCTGGACCATGAAGAAGAGCGATTTCACTTTTGTCCCCAAGAGTCACTTTTGGGGTTTTACGGTCTCCAGTAACCAGCTTAACAGCAATGGACCGGCCGGGCTGGCTCTTAACATTTTACTCAATGGACAATTACGCGATTCGGTTCATCTTTTTAATGGTGAAAGTAAGTTCTTTCTATATTACACTCCTTACCTCGATAGAAGAATCAAAATCAGCACCGAGGTAAGTGAAACATTCAATCAAAAGCGCCTCGGTCTATCACTGGACAATCGGGATCTAGGTGTGTCCTTGAGTCCGATTACGTTTTTTCCTTTAACCATCAACGGTTCTGCGGGGTTCTATGGTTGGGAGACGTGGGCAGAGCCCACTCGGAAAGAATATCATGACAAATTAGCTAATTACTTAAATTTTCGGTGGTCGGGAAAAAGAGCTATGATGGCTATTTCCCCGGCCCAGCATCGCTCCGGGATATCTCTATCGATGATGGTCGCGCACCCCGACTTGAACGAACGGCCTGTCGTAGTGTCGATGAAGACCGAAAAGAAGCCGCTGATCGATCTGACCTTTCATGACAACTGTTGGAAAGATATCACCATCTCGCCTGCCGACCTAGACCGGGCGGAGATATTGATGGTCGATGTCGATCGGACTTGGAACCCCAGCATATCTTACGGAGGTAAGGATACCAGAGATCTGGGAGTGGCTGTCGCCCAGGAAGAAACCGTCGGAGCAAAACAGAAGATCATCTTTCAGGTAAACGAGAACAATGTCATGGGCGCAACACGACGGGCCGATGGCTCTTTAATTATAGACAAAGGAACGCTATTTGCGAAAAATATCGCCTTCACAAAAGGACTATATCACATCAGCCTGGAGGCCGGCCTAAACCCGGCTAAAAGCGCCGACATGCTGTTAAAGGTCCAGCTTGGTGACGCCGTCTCACAATTTTCCGTCAAAAGCGATTTTACGGTAACGACTATTCCTATTTATGTTATGCAGGCTGCCGACTTACCGCTGATTTTATACTCGGCCGATTCGGAGGCTAAACCCGGGGAAGCCGCCGGCCGGTACGTGGTGATAAAATCATTGACTATTTCTAAGGAGTTGTAGGTTACTGCGAGGAATTTACCAGGTAAGAGGCAACGTCTTTGATTTAAGGTTCCGGGCTTGGTTTCCTGTCCGCATTACCCAGGATGGCCCTTCGCCGACCCTGGGCATATGGCTCCAATACGATCAGCATTCTCAATTCAACAATATTGCCCCAGCGCCCGGCATCGCTCCGGGACGGGAAAAGGCATCTTGACACGCCTGTAATCACCGCTTCTAAGCGCACCTGTTGCTTCTTGCTGATTACTCGTTGAAGACACTGCAACAAGCAACGAGTAATCAGCAAATAAAATCGACAGCTTAGGAGCGTCAACGATGACGGTGTGGAGCGTATTGATCAGGTTGTGGACGGCCTAAGTTCCGCGGATTCCGATGTGGACCCACCAAAGTAGTCCGCGGGTTAGGCCGATTCGGTCATGGCCATGATCAGGGCGCCTTTGGCCGTGGTGTTGAATGGGTCTTCGGCCAGACGGACCGCAGAAATTTCCATCGGCAGACTAACTTGCTTGAGCGCTTCGGCGAATTTATCGACACAGCCTTTTGGTCTGGCCGAACCGCCACTCAGGACGATGGGAATGGGTTTAGCTATTTTGGGGATTTGATCGGAAGTCGTGAGGGCCCGTTGCAGACTGGCAATCAGGTTGACGATCAGGTCGTCATAAAAAATATGGAGAGCCGTCATAATCCGATCTTTAGGCTCCTTTGACAAATCCAGGCCTTCTTCTTTGATTGTTTTTATTTTAGTTGCCGGCTCACCCAGAGATAACCCGACCTTGGAATCGATATAATCCCCGGCCATTTGAAGGCTGTAGGTAATGACCGGAAATGACAGGTAGGATAGACAAACGTTGCACATTCCCCCGCCCATGCTGATCCCGATGCCGGTAAAATCATCATCAGCCAACTCCGAGATCACGACCGCCATACCTTCGTTCAGGGATATGGGGGTATAGCCCATCTGGCTGAGGAACCTTTTGATCATCGCTTCATGGTAGACAACTGATCCGGTGCTACTAAGTGGCTCTCCCGGAATGGCAAAGCATAGGGTTTCCCCGAAGAACTTGGGCCGTTGAATCAAGGTGCCGACCAGGGCCTGGATAACGGTAATGGCGTCTCTTTCGGTCGGGCTTAACAATCCATCCTTGATTGGCCGGCGGGTGTTGGTGTTGAACATATTGGCAAAATTTTCGGCTGAAAAACCGACAATGTAGTATTGCTCGCCT
>JADFXK010000329.1 GCA_015233625.1 Deltaproteobacteria bacterium
AGGCAGGTATTGACCAACCTTTTGAGCAACGCTATTAAATTCCCCCCTTCCGGTTCGGTTACGGTCAGAGTTTGTAGACATGATGACTCAACTTCCCTCATCGTCAAGGTGGGGCACATAACTGGCATGAATCCAGTGAAGACTGCCGTCGGTTAGTCGAACAAGTCTTTCATGTGATGTGGCCTTACCTGTAAGAGCAAATTGAACATGTCCGATGACTTCGGAATAGTCCTTATCGCCCATGACATCTTTGATATGTCTGTTTGAAATTGTGGATATCGAGTGACCAAACCAATCTCGGTAGGCTTTGTTGTTGAAGCGGTAGTATTGACAAGAATCAACGTAGGAGATGGTCACGGGTAGAGCATCCATTATGAGGGATAGTTGTTCTACCTGGACTCGATGTTGTTTCTCGGAAGACTTCAATTCAACCACCTGGCTTCGTAATTCTTCCAGCTCTTGAATTAGCTGCTCCCTGGCCTTATCGCTATCTTTCATTTCCAACCTCTTCGCCTACTTGTGGTGAAAATCACAAACGGCACATTATCCCGTCCCGAAGATTATTGACGTGAGTTTGTGCAGATGCATGCAAGATATAAATGTTAGAAATATAATTTGGGTGAATTTATCTGTGGCGTTTCGCCAAAAAGATTCCTTCGTATTGATTATTGCTTTTAAAACAAGTCATTATCAATCGAAAAAGTCAGCAATAGAAATATTTCTTACCCTATCCAGCACGAGACTAAGTTCTTTCACAGATGATTTTGCTCTTTCTAAATCGTTTTCCCTCGCCGCTTGGTAGATTCTGTCAGAACAAACTGCTATCTCCGAAGCACAAACTGTAGCCGCCACGCCTTTAAAGGAGTGCGCCAAGTGTGAAAGCCTGTTTAAGTCACCAATTTCAATTGCTTCGTTTATTGCTGTCATACGTTTTGGAAGCTCGTCAAGAAAATGACCAAATAATTCAACAAAAAAATCTTTCTTCCGGCTAAATCTTGTTCTCCATGCATCGATGTCAATAACAGGAATTACTTTGTCTATACTTATACTTTGATCATGGTCATTCTTATCGGACGGTTTTCCCGTATTGGTTTGTAGAGCCGTACCGGTTTGTCGATTAACAAACCGTGGTGCAACCTTAGCAATTTCCTCAATTAACTCATCAACATCAATTGGTTTCGCAATATAACCGTCCATTCCGACCTCAAGAAATCGGTCTTTATCCCCTTCAATGGCGTGAGCGGTCAAGGCGATGACGGGAAGATCCTTATTTGATGTAGTATTTCTGATTTCTTTTGTTGCCTCTATCCCATCCATTTCAGGCATAGACACGTCCATCAAGATCAGGTCAAACGTCTCCTTGTTTAACAGATCAAGAACTTCCTTGCCATTGTTAGCCAGAGTTACGGTGTGCCCCTGGCGTTGGAGAACCTCTATTCCAAATTTTTGATTCAATATATCATCTTCAGCCAGAAGTATCCTTAGTGGATTGAGCGTCAAATGGGCATGTTTACCAGCCGCTTCATTGGTAACAATATCCAATGCTGACCCGATTTCAAACCTTGCCGTTAAAAAAAAGATTGAACCGACGCCTGGACGGCTTTCCACCCAGATACTTCCGCCCATAGTTTCGACTAGCCGCTTGGTAATGGCCAAACCTAGTCCTATGCCACGGTATTGCTTGGTAGAGGAAGAGTCTCCTTGTACAAAAGCCTCAAATATTATAGATAGTTGCTCAGGCTTAATGCCGATTCCCGTATCTTCAACTGAAATAAGGAGGGCTAAGCCATTTTCCTTTTGAGGGAGGGAAGTTGAGTCATCATGTCTACAAACTCTGACCGTAACCGAACCGGAAGGGGTGAATTTAATAGCGTTGCTCAAAAGGTTGGTCAATACCTGCCTGAATTTTCCCTTATCGCCGATTAATATTTTGGGCAAATGTGAGGATATTTCCAGGTGCAGATCAAGTTTCTTTTGTTCTAACGTAGGTTGGAACATGTTGATAGTTTCTTTCAACAGATTTTCAAGTTCAAAACCAGCTAAATCTAACGCTATTTTAACAGCTTCGATCTTAGAAAAATCCAATATATCATTAATTATCAGCAAAAGGTTTTCACTGGCTTGCCTAACTGATTCAGCAAAGAATTTTTGTTTGCTACTTAAGTTACTATCCAGTAACAATTTGTTAAAACCTTTGATAGCGTTCAAAGGAGTCCTAATTTCGTGGCTCATATTAGCTAAGAAATCGCTCTTGGCACGGTTGGCATTTTGGGCAGCTTCCTTTGCTATTATAAGCGCCTCCTCGGCCTTTTTGCGTTCGGCAAGCTCCTGTTGAAGCCGTTGACTGGCGATGGTCAATTCTTGGGTCCGCTCAGCCACCTCTTGCTCCAGATGATCGGTCATTTGGCGAAGACGCAGGTGGGTTCGCACCCTGGCCAGCACTTCTTCGGGTTGAAACGGTTTAGTGATGAAGTCCACTGCACCCTCTTGAAACCCTTTCGCCTTATGGCGTTCATCCTCCATAACGCTGATAAAAATAATGGGAATAGAACGTGTCCTCTCCAGAGATTTGAGCCGCCGGCAGACCTCGTATCCATCCATCCCCGGCATCCGGATATCCAGCAAAATGAGGTCGGGAAGGGTTGATTGGATAAACTCCAAGGCCAGTTCGCCAGCGGAGGCGGGATGCACGGTGTAGCCATGTTTCGTCAATAAATTCGTCAACAATTGTAGATTGGCCGTGTTGTCATCCACTACCAGGATTCTTTCTATGAGTGTATTGTTCATTTCTTTCTGCATACTTCACTCTCCAGCTTGGTTTCACCAAGGGCGGCGCGAATCATCCGCAGCATCCGGTCGAATTGAAGGTCCTCGGCCTCAGCCGTTAATGCATCCGCTAGGGGGGGATGATGGCCCCGTATCTCTTCAATAGCCCGGTTCACAGCGGCGACATCTATTCGAATGAGCGCCTGTTCAAGTCCATGCAGCAACACCTCGGGCAGGACGGCCAAAGCTGCCGCATTCAGCTCCACGGCAGCGGCAGCGTGAGTCGTTTCTTCCTCGTAGACAAAGCGCACGCCGAGATGTTTCGTCAGGGCATCGAGTATCTCGACATCGTGATACGGCTTGCGGATGAAGTCATCGCACCCCGCCGCCAGGATTGCCCGCCGTTCCCCCTCCAGGGCGTGAGCGGTGACGGCTACGATTCTGGTCTCCGCGCCGGCATCGGCTGCCTTGATCGTGCGGGTCGCTTCCAGTCCGTCCATGACCGGCATCCTGATGTCCATGAAAATCAAATGGGGGCGCCACTCCTCGCAGACGGCAACCGCCTCCCGGCCGTTATCCGCCTCCCGGAGATCGAACCCGAGCGGCTCGAGCAGACTGCGGCGCAGCAGGCGATTCTCCGGCTGGTCCTCGGCAATGAGGAGACGCCGGAGCGGCTCCCCCTCCGCCGTCCCGATGACGCGGCCGCGCCGCGGCGCTGCGGAAAGCTCCACGGATGGAAGCAGAGTTGCCGGTATCTCGAAATAGAAGACCGACCCTTTGCCCGGCTCGCTGGCAACCCCGATCTCCCCTCCCATGAGTTCCACGTACTGCCGGGAGATGGCGAGCCCCAGGCCGGTCCCGGTCTCGGCGGTCTGCCGCTCACCCACCTGCTCGAAGGGGTGGAATATCCGGTCTCTATCCTCTTCCAAGATACCGGGGCCGGAATCCTCCACCTCGAACCGCGCCCGCGCCCGCCCGGAACTTTCTTGTTTCACGAACATGGCCCGGAGAATGACGCCGCCGCTCGTCGTAAACTTGACGGCGTTGCCAATCAGGTTGATCAGCACCTGGCGCAGCTTCCCCCCATCGACGGCAACATGCCGCGGGAGGCCGGAGGAGTGCTCCATGGTAAACGAGAGATATTTCTCCGCTGCCCGCACGTTCATCAGCGATTTCATCTCCTGCAGCATTTGGTGCAGATCGAGAGGCGACTCTTCAAGCTCCACGCGGCCCGACTCGATCTTTGACATATCGAGCACGTTGTTGATCAGGTCCAGCAGGTGTTCGCCGCTGCGGGTGATGATATCCAGGTTCTCCCTCTGTTCAGCCGTAACACCTGCGGCAGACCTCATCAGTTGCGAGAAGCCGAGCACCGCATTCAGGGGGGTGCGCAGTTCGTGGCTCATGTTGGCGAGAAACGCGCTTTTCGCCCGGTTGGCGTTTTCGGCGGCGCTTTTCGCATGTTGCAGTTCGAGGGTCCGCTCGATTTCGTTGGTTAGCTCATCAAATGTAATTTTTAGTTTCCCGGTCAACTCATTGACGGCCATGACAATCTGGTCCAGTTCGTCTTCAGCGCCGGGGGAAGCGGGACGTTTTTTTATAATCAATGGTTGATTCGAGTTCATAGGATTGAGCCTGACCAGATAACCGGCGATAGTATTCAGCCGTCTGGTCACAACTATCTGAAAAAAAAAGAAGATAAAGAGAGATGTGAGAAAAATCTGGATCCCCTGAGACACCAGAATGAGCGCGGCTTTATCTGATACGGCTCCGTAAACGTCATTTAGGCAGGCCGTAATGTGGGTGACCCCAATTTGAAGCATCTTGCCGTTATGGGAGTGGGTCAGTGTAAATTCACGGTGAAGAGCCAAATCCGATCGATCCTTGCCTGACCTTACGATCACCTCGTTATTGGCTTTTATGTCAACATAGACGACGTAAGGAATCCGTCTAATGCTATCTAGTTCGGCTTGAAGTTGTTCCCGGTCCATCACCCACAGGCTGAGCGCAATGGCCTGAGAGTAACTCTCCTGAATCCATTTAAGATTTTCTTCGATGGACCTGATTTCTCTTCGATAATCGATATAGACTTGCATGGCGGTGGTCAGTAGGGTGACAATGAGGCTAAAGGCGAGTATGGCCAGGAGTAATCGATAACCGATGACTTGTCTAGTTTTGCGATGTTCCATTTATCCACCCGTCTTTTTTTATTGGGCTCTTCGCTATTCTGAGTGGGTAGCTCTGGTGCCTCTGCTCCCAGGCCCCTGGGGTTTACCACTTTCATACCAATACCTGCGACGGTCTATTTTGGATTAGATTATAACCGTGATTAACTACATATTCTT
>JADFXK010000032.1:0-4217 GCA_015233625.1 Deltaproteobacteria bacterium
AGATACCATCAATGATTTGCTGAAGCTGGCCTCTGAGAATGATGAATCGCGGCGGCAGCCCTTCCATCCCGTGGACGCGGCCGCGGTTCTTCAGGCCATGATTCCGATCTATCTAACTCAGGCAGAACAAAAAAATCTAATGTTCGAGGTCCGGATGGCGGCGGAATTGCCCCAGGTGCTGGGTCAGGAAAGACTATTGGATGAGATTTTCACCAACCTCATTTCCAATGCCATCAAATACACTCCCGCGGGCGGCCGGGTGCTGGTCAGCCTGTCGGAGGAGTCTGCGGACAAGATCGTTCTTAAAGTTGAAGATACCGGGATCGGGATACCGGAGTCCGACTTACACCGGCTTTTCGCGGAATTCTTTCGGGCGGAGAATGCCAAAGCAATGGTCGAGGAAGGGACCGGTTTGGGGCTAGCCATTGTTAAGGAAGTGTTGGACCAAATGAATGGGACCATCAAGGTGGCCAGCCAAATCGGCCGGGGGACCACCGTGACTTGTCTGATTCCGGCGCGTTGCCCGCATGGTATGTCATAGTTCATCACCGTTTAGGGGCCGGAGTAACCTTCAACTGAATTAGCACCGGTTTACTTCCATTCGCCTCGAACCAAAAAACCCCTTCCTGAACCAGGTCAATAGCCAGATAGTAGTCTCCAGGTTTGTCCGGTGCGCTGATTTTGAGAGTCTGGCTCCTTTTCTGGCCGGGGTTCATCGGTGTCAGGCCGGCCCTGAAATAGTCGTAATTGGCCACCCCGCGGTTATTATCCAATAAGTGAATACCGATGCTTATCGGGAATGCTCCTTTGGAGGAGAAAGCCTTAGCCGAACCATTGAGCACAGAAATCTTGATCGTTAATTCTTGCTTTGGAGTCGCGGTCAGGGCCTGGGTCACAGAGGTGATCAGGGCATTACAATCTCCAGGGCTTAATTTGGAGTCCATGGTAATTTTTTCGGCATCCGCGGCTTCCCGTGTCGCGACAGCTTCAGCCTCTTTTTCCGAGACGATGGGCAGCCGTTCCTGATCGGCATAACTGGCCACTTTGCCTTTGGAAGTGGTCGTGGGCAACAATTCCGGGGGGGAGATTTTGGGCACAAATGAGTTGGATGGCCGCCTGTCGGGTGATGGTGTCGGTGCTTTTTCCAGAAATTCCTTGGGGTTGTTCACCCCGGCATTGCGCAGCACACTCTCTTGCAACTCATCCGGAACGTCATAAATATTATTTGTCATATGGGTCACCCCATCTTTGTCCAGCCACTGAAAAATACCTATCGACCAGACAGAAGAGGCAAACACTAAAACACACACCAGGGTCAGCCCTAACAAGGCGCTGATCATCCGGGGTAGTCCGTTAAATGATAAGCATCGGTGCAGCACAATATATTTAAACAAATCTGGTTCCTTCATGAATTACGGATGAAAGCATCAACCTGTGGTGCCGTTCGTTTTCATAATCGGTGCTTGATCGTCCCGGGTCATTTTGACCCGGAATCCAAGGGCGTAGCCGAATCCGACGGAGGATCGAGGTGGATGGTTACGCCGTCTCCCCGGATGATATCGGACCCGGATTTGTCACCATCAAGAATACCGCCACAATACGTCAGGCATAATGAGAACGCATCAGTTACGCAATAACCGTTATAACACGACCTGATGTACGCGGACCCGCAATAACAACTGACGTATACATAAGGGCAATCCGAGTTATACAGACACGTGCCCGGACCCGGACCACCGCAAATTAAAGGGCAAATTTGCGCAGAAGTGGTCAAACAGATCCCATTGGCGCAGGCTCGGGCAGTACCGGCGTAGCACGAGCAGGAGACATAGACAGTCGGACATTGACTATCCACAGAGCAATAAGTCCCACCCCCCTGCACGGAAAAAGCACTGGAGCGTTGATCGGTCAGTCCCGCGGGGGACACCGAAATAGTCCCGGTCCAGTTGTAAGTGTTGGAGGAAGTACCGCTGGGAATCGTTTTCAGAAAGTAGCGGCGATATGATCCATTCGAGTTTATTTGGGCACTGGCTGAGTCATTCAAAGAGGATATCCCAGGCACGCTCAGAAATGCCGTGGCGGTTGACCCGGCAGGTAAGTTGCCGACAGTAAACTGAATTTCGAAGTACAAAGGATCACCCGCATAGAAAGAGGTAACCTCCGCCCCTCCTTCGGAAGTCGCCGTCCAGACCCGGTCGACTTTGAGGGTAGGATTCGCCGGGATGGTCGTGGTCGGCGAGGTGGTAGTCACCGTCGTCGTTGTCACGGTAGTCGTTGTCACGGTAGTCGCCGTAGTGGAACTGACTGTGGTTGACGGCCAGGTGGTGGTGGTAGTGGTTGGAGGAGCTCCGACCTTTGACGTATGGGAGCATCCCCACGAGGATATGGGATGTTGGCTGAGATCAAAGAGAGTCGCGGTTCCGGAGTCTTCCGAACTGAACTGAAACACCAGCCGATCCACATGTTGAGGGTAGAGATCCAGTCCGTCAAAGACATTTCCAACGATGACGTTATCGTAGTACGCAGAGATATTGCGCCCGTCCTTGGTTATGAGCATAATCATGCTGCCGTCGGTGTAGGTCTGAGCGTAAAAATTTTCTACCGATGTCGCACTATCTTTCCAGATGCCGTCGGTGCCTCGAACCGGCGAGGCAATGGCAAACCGAGAACAAGTTTCAGTCGATGCCCCCCGGGTGTCGCTGGAGGTCAGGGGGTAGATGGTCAATTTGGCAGAAATAGCCGACTGAAATTCCATTACGAAACGATACATCTTTCCGCCGTAGATATCAACGCCGTCAAAGGTATTATTTATGATTTGGTCGTCATAGGCGGCAATAATCGTCTTCCCGTCTTGGGTGCTGACGAGAATCGCCCCCCCATTGTCGTAGGTTTGGAAATATACACTCCGGCCGGTATTGGTTTGCCACACTCCGTCAGTCAGGGCGGCATTCGCGGCCGCGGCGACCGGCACCAGCTCTACCTGTCCTGTCTCGCCCGCCGCACCTTGAGCATTGCCGGCGACCGAGGTAGAAAAATTCATCCAGGTCCCGGCAGCTCGCTCATCTTGCCCCGAGACCAAAACGACGGCCAGTAAAAGGATGAAGATAACAACGGAGCGAACCCGGATGGCTTTCAAAGAGCGATTCATATGACCCCCCCTCGATAGACATAATCTTTCGTGGATAAGACCGACATGAACTCGTGCATATCACCTTCTTCTAGTCATATTTTCCTATATAACCGGCCGGGAGTCAAGAAATTCTTCACCAGTCAACGCAACAGATCACATAATAGTCCGGCGATCCGGCAGGACTGGAGTTGGCGCGGCCATGGGCAGGTAGACCTTGAAGGTGGTGCCCTGCCCCGGTTTGCTTTCCACATCTATCCAGCCACGATGCTGTTTGACGATTCCGTAGATCACCGACAGCCCCAGTCCAGTCCCTTCAAACCCTTTGGTCGTGTAAAAAGGATCAAAAATATGAGGAATGATTTCCGGACTCATGCCTTCTCCTCGATCACGCACGGACAGACATACAAACCCTTCATCGGCTTCAATCAGGCCATGGATGTTCTTTTTACTCGTCACCGCATTCTCGGTGCTGATGATCAACTGCTTTGAACCGGTTTCTTTGCGGCGCATGGCATCACGAGAGTTAATGGCCATGTTCATAATAATCTGTTCGATAAGGCTCTTGTCCGCCCGTACCGGCGCCAGGTCCCGGGCTAACCGGGTTTCAATAGTGATGTCTTCGCCGATGGTTAGTTTAAGCATTTTAACTATATTTTCTATTACTTCGTTTAGGTCCACATCTATTAATTTGAGCATTTCTTCAAAAGAAAAATTCAACAACCGGTTGATCAATTCTACAGACAGTTCAACGCTCGCAGTAATCTCGCCCAAACCATCTCGCCCCTCAGCAATAATATCTGTCAGATTCTTGCCCAGATCCCATCTTAGATCATCCAGGTTGGCCGCCAACCCGGCCAAGGTGTCGGTTATAGGAGGTTCACCTTGACCTTCCCGTTTCTTGATCTCCGGAATTATATCCAGGAGATCTTCCCGGACCCGGTTAAGCCGATCATCCAGCCGGTGAGCCGCCAATTCATTCAATAACCCTGATAACAACTGGCTATACCCGGTGATGACGAACATCCGGTTCTTCAATTCATGAGCCAGGCCTCCGGCCAGCCGCCCAATGGCTTCCATCTTTTGGGAC